>CAZZCP010000011.1:0-12769 GCA_964653235.1 uncultured Pseudobdellovibrionaceae bacterium
GACAAATGGCTGCGGTTTCAAAAATTAAAAAAGTGAAACAAAAGGGAGCAGCTTTTAAGGGTTACAGTCACTCGCAGAACGATCTCCAGCTCTTTCACCATTAAACACTGCAGCTCGAACTCCAGAAACCGATTCAATCCAATCTAGGTAACGAGTGACATCCATATAGACACTCGGCTCTGAGGGATCGCAATTGATCTCGCCAAAACTCGTCACACCCACCAAAAAGTCGCGATCTCTATAAGTCCAAAGTGCAGGGCCACCACTATCACCTTGGCAGGAACTTTGTTGTCTCAAAGTATTGTCATCTAGAAAACACCACATCGTGTTTGGGTTGTAGGTACCTGGTCCGTAAGCATCTATGCACTGCTGGCTTCTATGTGGGCGAACATCTGCAATTTGAATCTCATCTGGAAACTCACGTATAAACTCGGGACCCGAAGTAGGAAAATTGGGATTGGGTCGAATTTCAGAAGTTCCCCAGCCCAGCAAAAACACTTCTTCTCGCTCTCGGTTTACAAACAAAAAGTCACCGTGATCTAAAGATGCTAAGGGCAAAGGCTGAAAATTTGGTTCACGCTCAATACGAAGAAGCGCCAAATCTTCATCAAAAACATTCGAGCGATAGTTTGGATTTCTTTGAATATTTGTTACCCGAAAAGTCTGTTGAGCTTCTCCACCAAAACTTTCTAAGGTTTCATATTCACTCGTTACAAAAGCCTCAACAATATCTGCTTCTGAAAAATCAACACAGTGAGCAGCTGTGAGCACCCAAGAGTTACCAATATAGCTTGCTCCACAGACAAAAAAGTTCGTTGCAGGCTCGCCTGGCTGACCAGAATTAGGATTTCTAACTTCAATTTGAAACTGCATTATGGCCGGATTGTATTCACTCGCCGGTACACGATCTCCGTTGATAATCTGCCGAGTTGGTCTTGGGGCAATACAGTTTGCTTGCGAAGGACTACTCACAGCCTCTGGGCCACTTTGGGAGCAATTTTGAAAAGATACTATAAGAAAAAGCGCCAAAAAACTGGCCATTAGGCTGCGATATTTCATATGAATTTATCGGTTGGAACGTATCAAAAATTTACAAAATTTTGATATGCCGAAACCGTCCCAAAATGAGACACTTATTCGGTCAGAATATAATTGAGTGGATCTACTGGTACACCATTCACTCGAACTTCGTAATGAACATGAGGGCCGGTTGAGCGTCCTGTGTTTCCAACTTCGCCAATGATATCACCTTGCTTCACCTTCTGGCCAATCTTCGCATATAGCTTAGAAATGTGCCCATAGCGAGTTAAAACTCCATAGCCGTGATCTACAGATACCAACTTACCATAACCGGCATCGTAACCGGAATACGTCACCACTCCATCAGCGGTAGCATAAATTGGAGTCCCTAAAGATGCAGCCATATCAATACCATTGTGCATGACAAGTCTGCCAGTGAATGGGGATTTTCTATATCCAAACTTAGAAGTAAACCAACCGTTCACTGGTCTAACACTAGGAGTTGCTTTTAAAACACTTTGGCGATTGCCAAGACTCTCCCAAAGCGAAATCAAATTCTGCTCGTGGATCTCAGTTTCTCTTTTGAGCTTATCTAAGCGAACCGAAACCATTGCATGATTGGTGTGTGAGTGAGCATAGATTTCATCTCTTTTGGTATCAAGGGGGGCTTCTTTAAAAAACTGAGAGTCACGAACTCCAAGATTTGAGGCGGGCTCACGTTCTTCCATACTCTCGTTGAGTTCGGTCACACTCTGCCCTGCGTTTGGAATCGGTCCCATTGGTAAACGAAGCGTGTTGGTTTCTTCTCCTTGCCCAGTTATCAAACGAAGCTTGGTAGAGAATACATTGATGCGCTCTAAGTTTTTCTCAAGAGTGATCATCTTATTTTTGACGATAGCAAATTGATTTTTGAGTTGAATGTTCTCTGCTTTTAGTCTTTTGTTTTCGACAGGTTGAAACAGCAATCCTACGTAATCAACAATACCAGCAGATCCAATCATCAAAAATAAAACAGCTGTAAAGATGGAGCTCTTTAGCCATGCAGAACTGATCACTAATTTTTTTGTACTGCCTTTATGGTCAGTCGCTACGATGATCGTGTAGGTTTTTTTCATGTTCATTCCAAATTGCTTATCTATATAATAGCTTAAGTATACTATCGGTTTGCGTCAAAGATTATTTGAGAAAACTCATTAAAATTCATATCTTGCTGGGTCCGGTTTCAATGACAAGCACCGTTATATTGTCATCGCCTCCTTCATCATTGGCAGCTTGAATCAAAATGGGAGCCCAATCAGAAGTCTCATTTCGAGTACATATTCCTGTCATTCGTTCATGACTAAGAATTCCATGAAGTCCATCAGAGCAAAGAATAAAGCGATCTCCTGGCAATATAGACCTTTCTACTACATCACATTCTATCTGTTGCTCAAAACCCACGCTTCGGGTGATTATATTTTTCGCCTGAAAATTAGGCAAATCTTCTTCTGAAAGTTGCCCGGTTCTAAGCTGTTCGTAAACCAAAGAATGATCCTCAGTCATCGACCAAAGTCTGTCTTCTTGAAAAAGGTAACAACGTGAGTCGCCAACATTTCCGATATAGAGAAGGTCTTCTCGCAAGAGTGCTAAGACCATTGTTGTACCCATTCCTTTTAATTCGTGCTCTCGAGAACTGGTATCAAAAATTCTCTGTGATGCTTCAATAAAGATTTTTTGCAAAAGGTTTCTTGGATGCTCATTCATTTTGGCATTTTGCACCACTTGCTTTGCCGTTTCAGCCGCTATGGCCGATGCCACTTCGCCACCTTTGTGCCCACCCATTCCATCGGCAACAACAAAAAGTTTTAGGCTTTCATCAATCAAAAACGAGTCTTGATTGTTTGATCTTTTCATACCTTTGTCGGTGATACCCCAAGAGCGAAACTGCATACCCTAAGTATAAGAAGCTTTTAAGCATAATGTCTATAAACATGCTCTGATAATTTTAAAGGGGCACTTTAAGAATCAAGTTCACAAGGAGAGAAACCGATAAAATAAAAGATGAAAATTCAATTGCTTAAATTTTCTTTTATACTCTCTATCTTAGTCCATATCGGATTTTTTGGTGGTTTGTACTTAAGCAAAAAACTCTCATCTGAAAACATCAATAATAAAGAAAGTATTGAAGTTATTATCTTAGACTCTGCTGCAAAAAAGAAAATGCAGATAGTAGAACAAAGTGACAAAGCATTGAACCAAGATATTTCTAAAGACGCCCGTTTTTTAAGTAAGAACAATCAAAGAGTGGTTGAAGAAACCAAAGCCACTCGCAGTGGTGACTTTAATAATAATGCCGGACAAAATGGCTCAGCCGTAAAATTAGGAGGAGCAAAGAAAAAGCCCAAACCTATGTTCAAGACACTTCCAAACTTGAAAACTAAGTCTGGTTTACCAACTTTACATGCTTTAAAACCAAAATTCGATTGGCAAAAAGTCAAAGAAGTAAATAAACAAGCTGAGAGTGCACGACGAGGCCCTGCCAGTGCAAATAATGATTATCTTAAAGGAGTTAAAGAGGGAAGACAAACTCTATTGAACACTCGCGAGTTTGTATACTACAGCTATTACAATCGGATTCGCAAAAAGATTCGTCAATATTGGGAACCTTCGATCAAGGATAAAGTACGTGCTCTATTCAAACAAGGTAGAAAAATTGCTTCTGATAAAAACAAAATCACCAAAGTTCTAATCACTCTCAACCAACAAGGAACATTGGTGAAAGTACAGGTAGTTGAAGACTCAGGCATACGCGATCTAGATGATGCTGCCGTAGATGCCTTTCGTGATGCAGCACCATTTCCCAATCCTCCAAAAGGTTTGGTTGAAATGGATGGCACTGTCAAGATTCGATGGGATTTTGTTCTCGAGGTTTAGCGGTAAGAAAATACATTCTCGTCAATGGGATTTCTCTTATAAAATGACCAAAAAACAATCTATTGAACCCACAAACAGAAGAAAAAAATCACAAAGCCATAGGTGGCAAGTAAAGCATAGTACTTCTTCCAGTTGACTTTAAACCCCAACTCCTGCTTTTGAATCTTGTTATAAACTAAGCCCGCAAGATCTTTATTTTCACAGTCTAAAAGAAAACTTAAAAAATATCCAAATACAAAAGTAGCAAGACAGCCAGTGACATTCCACCAAGGCCAGGTGATTTTCGGAAAATAAAGCCAACACAAAGAGTTAAAGACAAAACCAAAAATCAAACCAGCGATTGCACCAGTTCCGCAGGCTTTTCTGGTCAAAACTCCTAATAAAAAGACCCCAAGAATGGGGCCATTAGCAAGAGATCCAATTTTGTTAATCGATACAACAATCGAATCTGAAATATTACCTACATAAAATGAAAAAAGAGTACAAAGACTTCCCCAAAAAATAGTAAGACCTTTTGAAAGATAAAGTTCTTGTTTTTCACTCAAGCTATCTTTTGCTAGCGGCTTGATCACATCTTGCATTGTTGTTGCACTCAATGAATTGATAGTTGAGTCAAGTGATGACATTGCAGCCGAGAAAAGACCCACCATAAATAAACCTACAGCACCAACCGGAAAGTACTTGATCACAAATACGGGCACAGCCAAGTTAAACTGCGGCTCTGCATTCTCAGTGAGTGGTAGAAGACTTAAAAACTCTGGATGCAGCTTCGCATAAGCACCTATGCAGACTCCTAAAAAGCAATAGGTCAAAACAAGAGGAAAGCGCAAAATTCCATTTAAGAATAAAGAGAAATTGGTATCATCCACATTTTTAGTAGATAACTCTCTCTGTACTTGGGTCTGATCACATCCGTAGTAAGATACATAGAGAAAAAAACCTCCCAAAAGCAGTGGAAGAAAAGCAAAACTATTGCCATCAAAACCATGAGATGAAAAGTTAATGGTCTGTCTACGTGCTTGGTCAAAACTGGCAAGCGTTTCACTAATGCCACCATTGATATCCAGCGCTATCAAAATTGTTCCAACTATAGAAAGATATAAAACAATCATCTGAATCACGTCAGATACAATAACCGCTCTCATCCCACCTATCGAATCATAAACTATAGTGATCACTCCCAAAAGAATCACTGCCCAAACAAAAGAGATCCCTGTACAAAACGAAATGACAAGAGAGATACCGTAGATAATTACGCCTGCGGCAAAGGCTCTTACAAACTGAAACAAAAGCGAAAGACTCAATCTGGTTTTGTAATCGAATCGTTTTTCAAGATAGGCATATACAGAAATAATACCGAGACGACGATAAAGAGGCAGAAGAAAAATCATTAAAAAAATCATCGCAAAAGGTACGGCCAATTCATATTGAAGCCAAACCAAGCCCCCTCCAACCGAAAACGCAACAAAGGCAGGAGCACCTAAAATAGAATTGGTAGAGCATTGTGTAGCCATTGTCGAAATCGCGATAGACCAAGCCGAGCTGTTGTTTCCGCCTAAATAATAATCTTTTTTATTTTTTTGATTTCTGGCTAAATATATGCTCAAAGCAATCATACCTGCCAAATACAAGGCAATTATCCACCAATCGATCGCGCTTAAACTCATAGAGGTGCCCTTTGCAAAAAGAATTTCTTATTAAAGAAATATTATTCTTCCTTAATTCTAACGAAATCCTAAAAAGACTTATGATCGTCGAAGAAAATAAGCAAAAAGAACTCACTTTTAAGAAAAAGACATATCAAATTATGAAAAAACTTCATGTTTTTGCCGTAGGTAAATGTGCAGTAAATGATATGAATGCTGTTTTAGAGATTCTTAATGCTTCAAACATTCCAATAGGGACTTTGCTTGCCTATACGAAAAAGAAAGAGCTATCGAATACCAATTATGAAGTCCTGTTGGGAGATCACCCCTATCTGACTCATGAAAATATAGAAAACAGCAAGTACTTTGTTCAAAAGCTGCAGGATATCGAGCAACAAGACGATCTACTTTTTTTGCTTTCTGGAGGTACTTCTGCACTTTTAGAAATACCAATTAAAACAATAAGTTCTGAAGATTTGATCAGCGAACATGAGAATCTTCTTCGCAGTGGAAAAAGTATTACCGAAATAAACCAAAGAAGAATGCAGCTTTCATCAATTAAAAACGGAGGCTTACGTAAATTTATTGCTACCGACTGGATTTTTCAACTGGTTCACTGTGATATTCCTATTGAGGATCCCTACTTGGTGGGCTCCTCACCTCTTTTAAAAAAGGGAGATTCTTTCTGCGAGAATCGAATCTTTCAATCTGCTCAACAGCTATTTTCAAAACTCCAAGAAAAATATGCGCATTGGATATTTGGAGAGATCTATGATTGTGATTTAGAGACAATGATAGATGACATTGAACAAAAAATGCCTAAGCAAGGTAGCTTCGTTTTTGTAAGTGGTGGAGAAGCCCCTGTAATTCTTCCTCAAAATCATGGAAAAGGGGGCAGAAATACACATTTTTGTTTGGCCATGGCCGAAAAACTCTATAAGACTGAAATTTACAAAGATGTGAAAATCATGAGTTTTGCTAGCGACGGTGAGGATGGTCCCACAGATTCGGCAGGTGCCTTTATTGACCATCAAAGCTTTGAAATTGAAAAAGCCAATGAGGCTCTCGAAAAATTCAATAGCTATCAATACTTTGATGAGAAAAAAAATTTAATAAAAACGGGTCCTACTGGGGCGAATGTAATGGATATAAGAGTTCTTTGGCGTGATTAAAAAACTACTAAATAAAATTAATCCTGAGTTTGACAGTCTCTGTGACTATATTGATGGTCGAATTCAGAAGATTACAAAAAAAAATCCAAAGCCTTTCTTTTCAGAAAATACCAATTTTCTGATTACCTATGCTGATCAATTTCAAAATTATCAAGATAAACCATTACAATTACTATCACAATATATTGATAATGAGTTTGATGAAGCCTTTTCTCACATCCATATTTTACCTTTTTATCCTTGGTCAACAGATGATGGTTTCTCCCCTATTGACTATCAGAAAGTCGATCCGAACTACGGAGATTGGAGTGATATCGAAAATTTTTCACAAGAGATCATGACAGATTGTGTGTTCAATCACATCTCGAGCAAAAGTGTTTTTTTTCAAAAAGCCATTGAAGGTGATAAAAAAGCTCAATCCATGTTTCATTGCTTCGATCAGGAGCAAGTGAATTCCGCGGAGTTTCAAAAAGCAATTCAAAAAGTTGTTCGACCAAGAACCAATCCTCTCATGTCTGAGTACAATGGCAAATACTATTGGACAACATTTAGTGCTGATCAGATTGATACCAATGTTAACAATATAGAAATGTTTCGCTATATTTTAGATAGCTTCTTTCTCTATCTTGAAAAAGGTATTCGCTGTTTTCGTATTGATGCCATACCCTTTGTATGGAAGGAGCTTGGTACGACTTGCTCTCATTTAGATAATACTCATAACTTTGTAAAACTTTTTCGAGCCATCGGTGATGCGATTGATGATGAAATCATTATTGCCACCGAGAGTAACGTGCCTCACCATGAAAACATCAGTTATTTTGGAAACGATGATGAAGCTCATTTAGTCTATAATTTTTCGCTTGCCCCTTTGATTTTACATGCACTAATGTTTAGAACCAATATTCATTTGGTTGAATGGGCAAGCCTTGTATTTCGAACTTCAAAAACTACAAGTTTTTTAAACTTTACCTCATCCCATGATGGAATTGGTCTTCGCGGCTTAGAGGGGTTGGTTTCATACACCGATATTGAAGAACTGTGTGAAATTGCTAAAAATAAAAATGGGCAAATTGGCTATAAAAGAAGTCGTAATGGAAAAGAATATCCCTATGAACTGAATATTACTTGGGCTAGTTTTTTAAAATCAGAAATGTTTACCGATGAAGAGAATTACCTTAGAATTCTTAACTCTCATTTGATTTGTTTATTTTTTCCAGGAATACCTGCCATGTACATACACAATCTATATTCTAGTGAAAATTGGACTGAAGACTTTGAAGAGAGTGGAATTGCTCGCAGACTCAACCGTAAAAAATTTGATTTACCCCTTGAACTTGACGAAAGTACAAAAAATATGAAAGACAGTCTCTTAGGGTGGTTAAAATGGAAAATGCAACAAAAAGCTTTAGCTCCTCATGCCGAACTCAAGATGCGCAACTACCAAAGAAATGTTCTCAGTCTTGAAAGAATATCCTCTAGTCAAAGCATTCGCGTACATTGGAACCTTACTGGTGAAAAACAGACAGTGAATGATCGAGAACTCTGCCCCTTTGGGTTGATAGTGATTGACCTTGAATCACACAAAACGATCAAAGCGTCTTGCTGAAGCTTTCTTTGTAGGCTTTAGTAAAACTGGCTTCAATGATTGAACTAAGAGCTCTATCATTTGATTCACCTTTAAAGGAATATTACTCTTAACTCGTATGAGGTTTCCTTTATAACTAACTAAATAATGCTCATCAGATTGTACTTCTGTCACTTTAGCTTGAATGATTTCCCCTACTTCGAAGGGCCATTTTTGGCTTCTCATTCTAGATTTTGATTTGGATCTACTTTCGGAAATTCTACTTTATGAAATACTTTATCTTCTTCAGAATTTGAAAAAGAATAGGAAGTGTACTCACTAATCTTCTCTTTATCTGGTTTCTCCGGATTGACTAAGCTTTCTTGAATTTCAGATTCAACTTGACGAAATCTTTCTCCCAGATCTTGCATTTCTTTTTTAAAATCTCGATTTTCAAAAACATTTGAAAAGTCTCGAGTTACAAGTTCTTCATCATCATCTTCTTCAAACTTGTCTTCTATTTGCTGAGCCCATGGCGGAAGCTTTTCTTCTTCAAAGCGTAGATTATCTTTGTTCACTTTTACTATCAGTCGAACTTCGGCTTGAGGAAGCCCAGTTTTTTTGGCAATTTCAGCAACACTCATTCCTTTATGAGCGAGTCGGGCTGCTTCTATATATTTTTTTTGATTCTGTCTCTCTAGAATCTCTTCATGAGGAATTTTATCTTCAAAGATTTTGGCTACCTCAAGGCTCTTTTGCATACTTTTTCTAATGAGCTGATTTTGTCTCTCGCCTTTTGCAATGACTGTCTGAACATCTTTAATCTTTCGGTCTAAAAGAGCACAAAGATCATTTACCTGCTTGTCAGTGCGATCAGATAGATCTTCAAGAATAGAAATTTTACTTTGCAAAAGCTGAAGCCCCTTACTCAGCCTTGGATCTTCTTTAGTTGGAGAATTTCGTTTTTTCAATAATAAGAGTATGCCAACCGCTAAGCATACATTGATCAAGATCAAAAGTATCTGTAGTACACCCACGCACTCCCCCCAGGATTAAATATTATTTTACACAGTGAGGAGAGATGCCACATAGATTTTTAGAGAAACTAGAAAAAGGTCCAGCTTATTCTAGATTAGAAATAAAGCTATTTAAATGCTGAAGAGCCTCGGTCATTGTTTCTTGAGAGACGGCATAGCTCATGCGAACAAAGCCTTCAAGACCAAAATCTTTGCCAGGTACCACTACAAGCCCCTTTTCTTCTAACAAAGCAGCGCAAAAGTCATGAGAGCCTTCAAGAAGTTTGGATTGATGAGTTCGCCCAAGAGTTTTCGAAATATCCACCCACAAATAAAATGCGCCATCGGGAACTTCTACACTGAGGGCATCGATGGCATTAATTCCTTGGACCGCAAAGTCGCGCCGGACTACCAAGTCTTTGACGGAGTCTTTTACTTTTTGACCCATTTGGCTAACAGCGACCACAGCTGCCTCTTGAGTAAAAGTAGCCGCACAACTTACAGATTGGCTTTGGTATTTATTTAAAGCTGAAATTAATTCTTGAGGCCCGATGGTCCATCCAAGTCTCCAGCCAGTCATTGAGTAAGACTTAGACAGCCCATTAATCACTATACAACGATCTGTAAGCTCAGGAGCCACTTCTAAAATATGCGGTGAAAGATTTCGATCATTAAAAACCAACTTGTTATAAATATCATCTGAGAGAATCAAAATATTGGGGTGTTTCTTTAAAACTTCAGCAATATCTTTGAGCTCTTCTGCACTGTACATGTATCCTGTAGGATTGCTTGGAGAATTGAGTATCAACATTTTTGTTTTCTCAGTAATTGCAGCCGCTAACTTTTCAGCCGTCAGTTTAAATTGAGACTCGCGCCCACAAACAACGGGAATCGCTCTACCTTCAGCAAGTTCAACAATATCAGGATAGGATACCCAATAGGGGGCAGGAATAATTACTTCGTCTTCTGCTTCAATTGTACAGTGGATGACTCCGAAGATACAAAACTTACCACCAGCAGTGACACTAACATTTTCCATTTTGTAATCTGTTCCGATATCACTATTGGTTTGCGCGGCGATGGCCTTTCGCAGATCAGGTATTCCTGCAGAGGGTGAATACTTGGTTTTACCTTCTTGAATCGCTTGGATTCCTCTCTGCTTGATTTCTTCAAAAGTATCCCAATCAGGTTCACCAACACTGAGTGAAATAACTGACTTACCTTCATCACGTAGTGCTTTAGCTTTGGCAGCAAGCGAAAGTGTTGGAGAGGGTTTTAAATTTTTTGCTCTTTTACTTAACATATTCACCTCGAAATTTGTTTTTTAATGCATCAGCAACAACTGTAGGAACAAATGGACTTACATCGCCTCCATAAGAAGCAACTTCTTTTATCAGCGATGAAGAAACTGAAGATAGATCTTGTCTAGCATAAATTAAGATCGTTTCAGCATCTGAATATAAGTTTTTGTTCATTGAAGCCATAGCTTGTTCATACTCAAAGTCAGATCCTGAACGAAGGCCACGGATGATAAAATTGGCTTTAGTTTGCTGAACAAACTCGACCGTTAAACCTTGAAAAGAGCATACCTCAATATTATCAAAATGAGAAACACATGAATTTACAAGATCTATTCTCTCTTCAATACTAAAACTATAAGATTTTTTTTTAGACTCTGTCACAAGAATATAGAGCTTTTGAAAAAGACTGTGGCACCTTTCAATAATATCTATGTGTCCTTTGGTGATTGGGTCAAAGCTACCTGGGTAGACTGCAATGGGTTGAGTCATCTCATTCCTTCAATGCAAAAATTTTCATTAATTTATCACCATAGCTTCTAGAGTCAATGCTTTGCAATTGAGTGTATAGATCTTCCAAAGGCTCTTGAGCTTTTGCTTCGATAACCACTCTTCCATGCAAATGCAATAAATCAGACTTGCCAAGGGCCTGCATACTAGGATGAGCCAATTCTTTCACAAAAGGCGGATCGATTAGAATAATGTCATATTTTTTACCTTCAGACCTCTTTAGAAATTGAAACACATCTTGCTTGCGAATAACCCACTCGTTGCCAATTTTAAAGTGAGCTTTATTTTTTTCTAATATTTGGATTGATTTTGGGTGATTTTCAACCGAGAGCACTGATTTAGCTCCTCGAGACAATGCTTCAATACTTAGATTGCCGGTTCCAGAATATAGATCAAGAACTTCAGCCCCGTCCCAACGGCCTTGTAAAATATTAAAAATACTTTCTTTTACACGATCGGTAGTAGGACGTATGTGACTTGCTTGAAAAGAAATGAGTTTCTGCCCTTTGTATTTTCCCGCTATAATTCGCAATTATTTTTGTCCAATCCTCTGACAAAAGCTCGCAATATTGACTTGAGCTTCAAGAGAAATATTTCTGAAATGCATTTCGACCAGATGAACTTTAGAGTCTTTGTCTGCAGATGCTTTCGATTGAATCACCTTATAGTTGTCATAGACTTTTACAACACTACAATCTACTGAAATATCATAATCCATAACAGGCAAGATAAATTCAGCATTCACCTTTTCTGTAATACGAAATCGAAAGTCAGAAACTTCAGCCATAAAGCCTATTTTTGTGAGTTTTACAATCCATATCTCTAAGTTCTCATTTCCTACTGATGCCTTACAGCGAATGGGGTAGGCTTGAACTTTCTTTACTTTCTTCTCGACTGGCATTTAAAAGATCCTCTGCTTTCTTTACTACATCATAAATATCTTCAAATGGTTTAGAAAGAAACAAGTGTGCTCCCATCTCTTGAGCTGTTTCAAGGTTATGCTCACCAGTATATGCTGAAATTAGTATAATCTTAGCAGAACTGAAGGGCTTCATATGTTTCAACACTTGAGGTCCATTATATTTGGGCATCAAGACATCCAAAAAAACTAAATCAGGCTGAAAGGATTTCCATTTCTCTATTCCTGCTTCACCATCTTCAGCAATACAAACTTCATGCTCTTTTCGCTTGAAAACTTTCTCTAAGGAGCGTCGTACCAATGGCTCATCATCAACAATTAATACTTTCACATGTTTTCCTTTTTAAATTCAATAATAAACTCACTGCCTACTCCTAATTCAGAACGGACCGATATACAACCACCAGCTTTTTCAATAATATTACGACTCATACTTAGGCCTAAGCCAGTACCACTACCAGCCTTCTTGGTTGTATAAAAAGCTTCAAAGATTTTCGATAAATTCTCCTCTGCAATACCTGGTCCCGTATCAGATACACTAAATAAATGTTTCGTATCTGAAGAATAACTAGATATTCTAATATGTCCCGGCTCTGTCATTGCCTGACAGGCATTGTTCACCAAGTTAAATATCACCTGTTGTAAAAGTTGTGGATTGATTTTTACATAAAGATTTTTTTCACAATGTATTTCGACTCTATGTTGCCGCAA
>CAZZCP010000011.1:12779-47632 GCA_964653235.1 uncultured Pseudobdellovibrionaceae bacterium
GTCAGCTAAAGAAACCAACTCTTCATGATTTTCTTCACTTTGTGAAAAATGCAATAAATTGGCAATGATGGTTTGTGAACGTGAAGCAGCTCGCTCTATCTCTTGTAGATCATTTTGAAATTGCTCATTGTCTTCTACCTCCATTCTTAGCGCTTGAGCTAGAGATCGAATTCCTGTTAGGGGATTATTGAGCTCATGGGCAATATTTCCGGCCAATAAACCTAAAGCTGCCATTTTTTCATTTTGGATCATTCGCCCTTGAAGCTTTCTATAATCAGAAAGGTCCATATAAAAATTTATAATATGACTTACAGATTTATGATCCATAAAAACTGGTGCAGAATGAACTTCATAAAATTTATTAGAACTCTTCCAGCTACTTCTCTTGGCAAGAGCAGACTGGAATACAGATTCATAAACATCAAATTGGCTTTTTTGTTTTTCTAAACCTTCTTCATAAAATTTTGAATTGGCAAGAATAACATTTTTATTGCGATCTAAAATACTAATTGGTTCATCAATGGCATCGAAAGTTTCTTCCCATTGCTGAGTAGAACTTGCAAGCATTTCTGATATATAGGTTCTATCTAAAGCAATTTGAAAAGCTTGTAATTTCTCTCTTAATGAGTGTAAAAATCTTTCTACATCTGTATGAGATAAGGCATGTTCAATAAACAAGTGATCTTTTGAAACTTCTTTTTTTGAATAAGATTGTAGAGGTAAAGAAATCAAGCTTAAAAAAGGACGACCCAATTGATTTGCTAAGAACTTTTGATCTTCCATTTCATTCATTCGCACTTCAGACGGCAGAGAAGTACTTCCATAGACTCTTTTAAACTTTAGTTTTTTGCTCTCATAGTACAATAAAAATTTTTGACCTCGAAATTCTTGAAAAAATAAAATTAAACTATGCATTTTCGGAGTGTTTTTTAATTCATCATGAAGTACCGAAAACACTTCTTCTGTACTTTCAGATTTAGCTAAGGCTTTTACAAATGAAACAAGATTTTTCATTTGCTTTTGTTTAGACTTAGCTTCATTTTTTGACTGTTCTATATAAAAAGTTCTTTCATTCACAATTTTTTCTAAATTTCCTGTCAAAGTTTGTAGCCTTTTATTTTGCTCTTGCGTCTCTTTGAAAATTTTAATTTCATGCAAAGATCTTCTGGTTTTAGCAATGGACTTTTCTAAAAGTTTGATAAAAACTTGATGATCCATCTTAGAGCTCAAGCATTGATCGATAAATGAATGATTGATTGCCCAAAATAGGTTTTCTGTTCTCCAATGATCTAGAACTAGAAACATTCGAGAAAAAGGGTGATTTTTTTTCCACCTTTGCAAACAATCTTTCGATCTACCATCAAGGTCTTTTAAAAAAAATAGAATCAGCTCGGAACTACTAGAGCTTTCAACAAAAAAATTGGAGTGTAGTTCTAATTTAGTATATTTTTTAAGAATAGGATATAAGTCAGAGTCAGATGATCCTACCCAGAGAACTTTGGCTAAACTAGACTCCTTCGGAGTCGAATTCTTTTCTTGATTTTGACTTTCTATCTGCACTTTGAACGTAATACTTTTCAATTTTTTGTAAGTTTTCAGACCACTTCTCTAGAGATCCGACCAGCTCATATTCTAGTAAATCCGCAAGCAAAAGAAAGTCCCTTTTTTGAAAAGTTTCGAGAACTCTTTGTAATATCGTACTCATATGCATTTCTGTAGCCTGCCAGGATTCAGAAAACTGGCCAAAGGTCTTGCGCGTTTCTACATTTTCTCTAATTTTCACCAAACCTTCTACAAACCAGTCTGTTGCCTCTAAAATAGATTCAAAACCTTTAACCGCTTCAACCATTTTTTCTTCTCGATAATGATCTGCACAACTGAAACATTGATTCTGTACATCTTGAACAAACCCCCTCAATGATTCACAAGACTGAATTAAAAGTAAGTCAGAGTTTACAAAGCCAATTTTTAACGATTCGATCTGTTCAAGACCAATAAATTCAAATTCTTCTGGATCTACTTTCAAGAACCTTTCATTCACCTCAATCTCTAAAATCGAGTGGTCTTTCCCTACCATTTCAAGAAAGCAGTCCAAAATCTCTTTGAGATTGTCACATCTTGAAAAAATTTTTTGCAATTCTTGCTTTGCCCAAGACTTCCGCTTCATGGATTCGCCTCCTTGCTATCCTTTCTTTCAATGTAAAACGATAAAATATAATCCAGATTCTTATGAACATTAAGATATGAATTCATTAATGATTTAATATCACCAGGTCCGATCTTTATCTTTTCAGTTCTATACCATCTTGCTATCGGAGCTACAGAAGAGCACACTTCGCTAATTTTTAAAATAATCTCGTCTACTCGATCTAGAATAGAAGATTGAATGCTATAGTCTTTATCATTTAATTTAAGATTATCGATTGCTATATCGTTGATTTCTCGAAGTTGAAAAAGAGCATCATATACTTGAAAGTCTTCAGGCAGAGGAAAGTCATAGCCCTGATACATTGCCTGAATCATTTGCCAAGAAAAATCATTATCCCCTTTACTAGGCTTAATGTATTTCATTTCATCTTGAGAAAAAGAAATCACATCATTACTCGGTTTTGTATGCTCTAGAATACTGATCATTTCGTTTACTATTGTATCACTGCTTAATAGAGAAAAATGTTCAACAAACAGCACTCTACTGTTCTTTGAGCGAGGACCTGTCTCCCAGTAATTAACAAATGAATTGCTATAATTTAAAGCTGGAGTATCAGTAAAAGAACAAATCTGAAGTGGGCCACTATCTGCACCAACATAAAGTTTTGCATTTTGAATCAATGGAAATAACTCATCTAATTTCGTTTGGCCTACTAATGACAAAACTCTTTCATCATTCAAGCCAAGAAGTACTTTCTTAGACTTTTCGATCTCATCATTTGAGCCAATTAAGACAAGCTTTTCTTTTCTTAACTTTTGAAATCTTCGAATCGTATTATGTAACTTTTCTGTAGAGAGAGATTTTTTCTCATTACTAGCACCTATGTGAAGAATCACATAGTCACCGCTAGCATGTTCAGAACTACGACTTATATGTGCAGGATATGATAAATCCTCTGCTTCTAATACAAGCCCCATCTGCTCTGCAAATAGGTCAGTGATATGAAACCGATTGTCTCTTCCCACTCCTACCTGTGCAAAAAAGTAAGCCGATAGGTCTCCAGCTGGTAAAAAAAAGCCATCTTCATGTCTTGTGTATCCAGTCACTCGTTGCGTTTTGTTTGATGATATTAGATGTGTTAGATAGGAGCTTAAAGGTGAATAGCTTAGATTATGGATTTCATCAAATTCAATATTTTTCCATTTCTCTACAAGCACATTAAAACTCTCTACGACACTTTCATTTCTTTGCTCGGGATGCATCTCATGATTAAAAAGAGGATAAAAAATTTCTTTGGTTTTAAAGTAATGAAACTGGTCAATTTCTGTAATTTGGCTACAGGCTGCACTAAATTTTTCTCTAACAAGAAAATGGATTTCAGCATCAGGGTATTTTCTTCTTAAGGCTCTAATTCCAGGCCAAGTTTGATATATGTCTCCCAGTCTAGCGAGTTGTATCAGAAGTATCTTCATGACTTAACTGCTCCTTACACAATTCTTTTAAAAGAATGTAGACTTCGCTCTCTTCACTAAATGGCTTCTCTTTTAAGAGCTTCTCCGCTTTTTGATGACAAAAGTTCATAAAAGGTACAATGTATGCTTCAAGATCTTTGTTTTTCACGACTTCACCTCATACATCATGGCTTGATTTATTTTCTTCTGTATTGTTACTTTATGTTTCTGAAACAAAATTTCCATTTGTATCATGCGAAGAGCTTGAAATTCTGTTAGCAGTTCTTCTGAGAGATCACTTCGAAGCCTGTTTAAAAATTCTAATGATAATATTTTTTCTAAATATTCATTCTCAAGAGATTTAGAGAACTCTTGGTTTTCAGAACCAATGTTTCGAGCTATTTTTGATATTTCTTTTTCACATTGGCTTAGCACTTCTGCGTAACTTTCATTCTCTTGAAGAATTCTCTGAACAGATTGAATAAAATCTGATTCGTTAGAAAAATAAGATTTTATCGAATTGTAAAGAAAGTGAGATTCTCTACCATAATCATAATCAAAACTTGGGGTTCCCTGATTGAGAAACATTTTCATTGAAGATTGATTCAGTCGATTTCGAATATAACTTTTTTCTTTATCCATATAAAATGGTAGTAATGTCCAATAGGCATCTTCTGTAAAAGCAGTTTTATATATGTCGACTAAATCACGATACTCTTTGGCAAGAATTACTATAGAATGTAATGATTCATTGAGAACAGCATTTGCGATAGATGCAATCAACTCAGAAGAAATAGATAAAGAACAATAATGATTGTCTCTATGACAACTAGAGCTATGACTACAGGGTGCACAAGACTCTTTAGATTGAACAATTATTACTCCATCTCGATAAGCTCCCGTTTGAAATGGATTAGAACTGCCTAAACAAATTTCTAAGATTGGTGTTTTTGTGTATGCGGCAAGATGTTTGATACTTGTATCTGGTGTAATAAGTAAGTCGCAATCATGAATCAAATGAAAAGTAGACTCTAGATCTAAAAATTGAAATTTATAGTTCAAACCTAAAAGTTCACATTTTGAAAGTTCGCTCAGCATTTCTGCTTCGTTCGGTGCGCCTAGAAGATGGAATTCAATATTAGGATTCATTAAATGTAGAATTTTTAGAGCCTCACAGTAGCTATCTACTGGATAGTTCTTTTTTTCATCACTTGTAAAAAACTGAACTGCTACCTTCGAATGATAGCTACTTTTCTTTTCTGATAATCTTCCAGGAAGTATACCCTCTTTATATTGTCTCTTTAACTTTGGTAGTGCAGAAAAGTAGACATCGTTAAAATGAAATTCACCCACACTTGGATCAGAAGCTCTATGATCTAAAAATTGAAACCACGATGAACCAAATTCAGTCTTGGAATCATTTCCTTTTACTGCGCCAATTTTTTCTTTCGCACGGATACATTTCGAAAAATAAGCACTAATCAAGGTATGGCTACAATTGATAAGAAGGTCGAAGGCAGTAGAATTTATTTGTTCTATCAAAGCTTTTACAGAATCGTAGGCTGAATAGATGGACTGATTTTTATCATTTAATAATTTCTGAGTTTTCCCTCTTTCAAAAATATAGAATTTATCGACATAAGGCATAAGAGGAATTGCAGCTTTTGCATCTTGATTGATCAATATACTCAATCGAGCTTCTGGATATTTTTCTCTAATTGAATAAATAAAACTCGCAGATTGAATTAAGTCACCTAAACGAAGCATATGGACAATCATAATATTCTTCATTGTAGTAACTCTCCCAAGAGTTTCCATATAACACTTGATTCATTGTTGATGCGATTCAGACTCTTACTCTCTAAAAGATCTTTGATATAGTAGTACCTTTGATCTTGTTTTGCTTGAGGAAAGCTTAATATACCTGAAGCTTCTATATTTTGATTTTCAAACAGTATTCTTTGTTCATTTCTGTAATTCAGTGATTTGAAAAAAGATTCTTTAGTTCGGCAACTCAACTCATTAATTAAGTCTTCATAATAGCTTGGGTTCAGCCGAGTCGATACTCTATGCTCTAGAATAACATAGGGTTCAGATATGGCTTGAGTAACAGCGCTAATCTTCCATATCTCCTTTGCACAATTTGGCTGAATAATTTTTAACTGCTCTGATTGAAAAGTAAACTCATGCACGAAATCAGGAATAATTTCAAAGACCAAAATTTTTTTATTTGGATATCGCTTGATCAATTCTTTAATATGAAACCCACCAGCTAAACCCAATACAAAAATATTTTTATGAAACTCTTTAATCTCTTTTGCATCCACCCACTTTTTAGCTTCTTGAATTGGATTATAAAGAGAGGCAAGACTTATTCCTTTCAAAAGAGGAATCCGTTCACCCGTTTTTGCTTCTTTCCATTCTAACATTGTATTCCTCAATCATCCTCTTCATCTTATGAATATCTTCACTGTCTGGATAAAAAGACCCTAGTTTTTGAATTTCAAATTCTGCCGCTTCAATATTTCCAGATTGAAATAATAAGCTCACCCACTGAAGGTTTACCTCTAAGTCTTCTGGATTCTTTTCAAGAAAGTTACATACAGTAGTAATTGCAAATTCATAATCAAAGTCTTGTAGTGCTTGATTAGCTAGTAACTGAACTGTTGTTCGATTGAATGGATTGATTTCTAGGGCATTTTTTAAAAGTCCCCAAACCAACTGACCATCAGCCAATTGTGAATGTATTAAAGCAAGTCCTGTCCAGGCACGATCATTCTTAGGGTTCAACTCTATCGCTCTTTGAAAAAACTCAATCGCTTTTTTATGATTTTTTCTTTGGATCTCTAATGTTCCATAGTTCACTTGGAGAATATCAGAATTTGGATTCAGCCTTAAAGCTCGATTGTAATTCTCTTCTGCTGATAAAAAATCACCCTTTTTAAGGTTTAAGTTGCCAATGAATTTGTAGATCTCGAAATTTTCAAATGGGCTTAAATTTTCTAAAAGTGCAGCATCAAACAATACCCGAATTGCATCTTCAAAGCGATTCAATGCTTCAAGACTCTCTACCAATAAAATAGCATCTGTAAAAGATTTTCCGAGAACAAAGGCCTGCTCTAGACACCTTAAACTACTTTCGTATTGTTTCAGTTCATAGAAACAGATTCCCATATTTCTTAGAGCAAGCAAATCTTTGGCATTTTTTTGCAGTATATTGCCGCATAGACGAAGAGCCAATTCATACTCACGATTCTTCATCAAAAGCTCAGCACTTTGGTTTAGGTTTTCAAGTGAATGCCTTGAATTGGGTGGCGATGGCAAAGCCTGTTCATTCATTTTTTCAATTTCGTTGCTGTTTAGCATTTTACCTTCCTAGTAAAATATCAAATTATATAAGAGCAACATTGGTGCCAATTCATTTGCAATTCTGTATTACTTAGAGTCTAAACAGACAGAGGCTTGACTAGTAAGAATTCTTTTTCGTCAATTTCTTGACTAAAACTCTTGGTCTAAGATCTTATTTGGCTTTTCACTATTGTAGGCACCAAAGACTTTTCGATTTTTTGCAGTTGAAGTGATTTCTTTCACAATTTCAATTTTTTGTTCATTCAGAATAGAAATGATTTCTAGATCTTGTTCTAGTATTCGACGAATGATTTCATCTCGCTTCTTCAGTTCATAACGAATACTAGTCTTTATTTGATCGCTTGGTTCAAACCTAAGGCTGGATGCAATATCTTCGATTTTATTCTCTAGTATATCAATAATATCAATGATGCTTTGTCTTGTTTTATAGAAATCTTCAATTTGTTCAAATTTTTTAGATTTTAAATTTTTGAGCTGCTCGTTATTAATAGTATAAAACTTTTTTAAATAACGATTTCTTTCTTCCATATAGAAAATTATTTTTTTCATTTTTCTTTTTCCTCAAGAATTTTTTTTCGCTCAAATTCTAGATTTATATTATTCTTCTTAATCTCTTCAACAGCTTGCTTCCAGCCATCGTAAAGTGTATCTAATATTTTTAAAACATTATCTAAATGCTCCACCTTATTCTGAATGTTTGCCTGATTGAGTTCATCGGTCATATACATATAAAGTTGCTCAAGTTGTGCTGAAAGCTCTCCACCCACTTTGTGATCAAGCGAATTATTTAGCTCTAAGATGATATCGTATGCTTTACCAATGTTCTCGCATTTTTGAGATATCTCTTTTTTCTCCATCGCAATTCGAGCTCTCTTTACAAATTTGATTGCTCCTTCATAAAGCATTAATAGTATCTTCTCTCGACTTGCACTTTGAACAGAGGTTTTTTTGTACTGTTGATAACCCTTTTGTTTCGTAGACATTTCCTACCCTATACTCCCAAGTTCGCTGGAGCTGCTCCTAACCTTGAAGAAAGAATACCTGATTGGCTTTGTAGCCTTCCAATTGTAGACTCTAAGTTTCCAAATCGTCGACGAAGACTTCTTTCTTTTGATACAAGACGGCGCTCAATATTATCAATTCGCTGGTCAATCCTATCTATTTGATTTTCTAATGATCTCTTACGATTTGAAAGAGGACCGAAGGCTTGATCTGTGAAATTTCGTACAATAGTCCTAAGCTGTGGCACAAAGCCGGTTGTAAATCCATCTCCATTTAAAAACCTTCTTACATTGTTTGGATCAGATGCAAGTACTGTATTAAATGTATCTTCTTTATAATCTAGAGTACCATTTCTATTGAACTCTATACCAATCTGATTGAGTCGTGAAATCGAACCAACGCCAAGTATTTGACCTTGCAGAAGACGTCTCAAGCGACTTTCAATCTGTCGCAAGAGGCTATCACCACCTAAGGTTCTTGAAGTATCTGAATTCTGAGTCAATTGGTTTTGTTGCTGTATGAAAGCAAGAACATCATTGATTGCATCAACAAAATCTTTTACTTTTCCAGATACTACTTCCATATCTTCTTTGATTCTGATGTTGATCTCTTCACCAGGCGCTGCTTTTTTTAATTCTAAAGTTACTCCTGGAATCAAATCTGGAAGAGTATTATCCGGCACCTCAATTTCAAATCCATCCAATTTGATTTTACCATTTTGTGCAGGCAGTTTTTTGTCAAAGTACATATCTTGATCACCATCAAGAAGGTAAAGTGTTGGATAGACCACTTCATTTTCTTCACCAACTCCAACTCCAGTAATCATCAATCTATATGGCAAATCTTCATCGGTTTTATCATTGATTACTGTTGCCAAAAGTCCTATTTCTGAACGATTGATTTTGTTAGCCACTGTTTCTAAAGTGTTATCTTCACCGTCTATAAAAACTTCTTTAGTGCCTGAGGGAGTTTCAAATGAAAAATATCCTACACCAATTTCGGTTTCATTTTTATCTGGAAATCCATTTGAAAGAGCCGCGGCTTTTCGAGCCAATTGCAAGACTTCAACATTCCAGTTTCCTTTTACAGCAGCTTGGGGGTCTACAGTACCGGTTACAATTCTTTCGTCTGCAGAAATCAACTTTAGGTCATTAAAGCCTTTGCTGTTAGCGAGCTCACCAATGGTTCCCGTTATCTTACGAACTTTATCTGTAAGATCATTTACAAGCTTTAAACGACTTTCAACTTTTTCTTTCTTAAAGTTCAAGTTTTCAATGGGAATTCTCTCAGCTTGTATTAGCTGATCGACAATATTCGGTGGTAAGCCCGAATTATTACCTATGCCAGTAATGACCGGTGGCAATGATCCTCCTGATTTATGCACGCTCTTCCTGAGCTATTTTGAATATAACATGTTATAGGATAAGTTAGAATCTTTAGGGGTTTAGATCTAAAATCTTATAGACTTTTGTTAAGAAGATGACCCTTATTGAACTGTTCATCTACCTGTAAAAAAGCCCAGACTTCATTGGGAGGTATACGACGTAAGACCTTACCAGTATAGTCTTCAATATAAACGACAAACCCTGTATCTTTGACTTCGTATCGAATATTGAGGTTTTTATCACGAAAGTTGGGATTTTTCTTTAATTTCTCGATAGATTCTTTGAGATCATCTTCAGTAAAACTCTTCTCTTTCTCAGAGCTTTGATAGCCTTGGTCTTTTTGCTCTTTATTGCCACTATGTTCTGTCTTGGCCTCTTTTTTAGCCTGAACATCTGTTGCCTGGATCGTGCTAGAAATCGATCGAATATTCATAATTTTTTATCGGTAGATTGTATCTTGCAAATAAGGCTAGTCTTGAAAACCAGACTTTTTATAGAGAAGATTCACATTCTTTTGAAAATCTCTATAACCCAAAGGTCCTCTAGAGGAAGTACCTCTAGAGGTGGGTTGACCAAGAGAATTGACTCTCTTTATGGCCAGGAGCCAAAGCTCCATAAATTATCCAATTAAGTTCAATGCAACCGAAGGATCGTTGTTCGCTTGAATCAATACTGCTTGCGAAGCACTTTGAAGAACTCTATTTTTCATCAAATCCGAAGTTGCAGAAGCTACATCAGTATCTCGAATTCGAGAATTTGCAGCCGATATGTTCTCAATTGCATTTCCTAAGTTTTCTTGCGTTGAGATCAATCTGTTTTGCAATGCACCTAGCTCTGATCTCTGACCGTTTACAATATATTGAGCTTCTTCAAGCTTCACAAGAGCATCTCTTGCACCTTCTTTTTCAGAGAAATCAAGATCCTCTAAGTCTAGTTGACTCATACGTATATCAATTTTACTGGCATCAAAAGAGATACGATCTTTAAAGTCATCGTTTCCAATATCTACCTGATAATCGAAAACTTCGCCTGTACCATTCAATAGATTTGTCGTTCCAAATCGAGTAGACTCTGCGATACGATCTACTTCTAATTTTAGCTGTTTAACTTCTTTGTCTAGAAATCCTCTTTCTCTGTTTCCGACAGAATCAGATGCCGATTGAACTGCCAGCTCACGAAGTCGAACAAGAATATTTGAAACTTCGTTAATACCGCCCTCAGCAACCTGAATCATAGATTGACCGTCAAGAGCGTTTCTTTGAGCCACTGTGTACCCACTGATCTGACCTTTTAAACTTTCACTTAAAGCCAATCCAGCTGCATCATCAGCCGCTTTTGTAATTCTGCTACCAGATGACAATTGAGCCATACTTGTAGTCATTGCACGTTGTGTTTTATCCAACGAATTTTGTGCGTTGATCGATTGGATATTTGTAGAAATGCGAATAGCCATTGGAGTCCCCCTTATAAAATGGCAATAGGAATCCTTTCCCATCCACAGGCCTAAACCCACTTAGGTATACTGCGGCTGTTCTCCGAACACTTTGGTTGAATGTATTGGAGCCTGCACGATCGCGATTTTTTTTAGAAAAAGTGCAGTCACTCACTTTTTCTTTCGTAACCATGTATGCTCAAACACTCTTTCGGCCAGGTCGGGGAATACCTTAGTCAAGGCCAGTGAATCTAGACCATTGTCTGTTTGAAACTAGACTTAGGTTTTGAAATTAAGACCATTGTACTAAGACCTTTTCACTAAAAGTCTTGTATCAAGCTTTAGTCTACCCTGACTTATAGAAGATGGACTTTGTTCTTAAGACCACAAACATAGGGCAATTTGAAATAGCATGATTGTGAAGACATAATGAAATATGTCTGAAAAACAAGAAGATATTTTTTCGAAGATAGATACTGAGAAAGCTCGAAAAAGAATTTATCAGTATCTAACTGAACTTGATATCGAAATTCAGATTCAACTCAAAGAAACGATTGTAAAAGTAAGGTCATTTAAAGAGCTAGATGGCAATTTAGTGATTTTTCGAAATTTGATCGAGATGGGGCAAAAAGAAGATGTCATCGTTAGTTTTACCATTGAACCTGATCGTTATTTTTTGCATTCTAGTATTCACCAAAAAGATATGAATGCTATTTTGTACCTAACGGATGCACTTTATAAGCTTCAAAGAAGAAAAAACTTTCGTATGTCTATACCTGCGAAATGGGAGGGAGTTGCAAGATTCATCAATTTCGTCCCAGATCAATTCTCCTCAGAATATATTCTAAATGATCTAAGTACTGGTGGATTTAGCGTTTTGATTCCCTTCTCTGTTTCACAAACAGTAAAGCTACAAACTGGTATGAAGATCAATGGGCATCTATACATAGAAGGCAGACTCGATTTTCATTTTAAAGCAATTTTAAGACATTCTCGTCAAGTTGGAACCAAATTAAATCCTCAAATGCGTCTCGGTCTTGAATTCGACAATCTGCCCACTGGTGATGAAAACACAATTCAGTCACTTTTAATGCAAGTTCATCGAGAAGTCTTTGCAAAACTCAGGGGAAAATAATTTATTTCTTCCTTAGAAAACACCGATTGGTTTGCTCTTTTGAGATTGCAGGGGCTCTTTCCTGACGTCTTTTTTCAAGTGCATCAGCATAGCTTCGAGGAGCTAGTCCACGCTCACGACGACGGCGGTTCCAGCGGTAAACATCATCTGATATTGCATTCATCAATTCATGAGCTTGGCGAAAATAGCTGGGTTGCGGAATGCCATCTCTAATTCCCTTTACTGCATCTTTAAGTTTACGGCGGTCAAAAAGCTTAGATTTGGCTGGATTGCTCTTATCTCGAGGCTGTACTCTGCGAATCGCTTGCTCCAAATAATCTAAGCTCGGTAGAGCTTTATCATCTGAATACGCAAGAGCTCGCATCATTCGCTTGTAAACTGAATTGCCCTGGCGAACGACTTTTGGGTCAGGATTGTTATTGATTGTATCTAAAAGCCTCCCCAGTCTCTGCGCATATGCTGGCTGCTTCTCCAATCTGGTTGCAGCTCTTGCAATGGTTCTACGAGACATAGAAGCCATGTTCTGTCTGCCTAGAACTCGAAGATAATTTTCAGCCGACTGACCGCCAGTTCGTTTCCAGGTGTAGATACTTCGAGAACTCGGCCCACCGATACCAGGAAACTCATCCCACTTTTCAGGATCATTCATTCGGCGATAAGGACTGCCCCTTCCATAATCGAGCCGGCTATAGTAAAAACCTCTTTCACTTTGATTCGCATCAGGTGAGTTTCTTCGATCGAGTCTCTCTGGAGACCCATTGCTTGAAACCTGCCGATGGCGAGCATAAAGCCTGCCATCTTGCAAAAGTACTTGAGTCCCATCGGGCGCCCTTCTCCACTGAGAGTTGGGAACTTGATCCAAAGCTTCGACAGTGGCCGGAGTGCTTATCTCTTCGGCAAATTTCTCTTTGGGAGCTGGAGATTTAAAAAAGTCTCTCGAAGCTTCGGCGATGGCATTTTTCATGCGGTTTCCACGAGTCATATACGAGATACCTTTGCCAACGGCAACCTCAAGACCTCCGACCATCTCTATTAAATGAACGACAGTACGGCAAACCATTTTGGCCTTCGCATCAGCACTTAGGCAGACATCAAAAATTTCGAATTGATCGGTAAGAGCACTTTTAGCCATATCATAGAGCTGACCAATCATATCGAGCATCATTTTACCACCCTCAATAGCCTCAGCGGCATAAGCAAAGCCAACATTGCTCATTACCGCGTTCTGAAACCACATCGGCATCCATTCAAAGTCTTTAGGATTTTCTGCAATCAATTTATCCCATTTTTGCCGATTTCTTTCAAAGTAGTTGTCTCCATCTTTGTCTTTAGAAAAAATTCGATCTGCAAAACCATAGGCCTCTTCAAATGCGGCTCTAGCGCTTCCAAGTGCAAATTCAAAAAAACCAAGCTCTCCATCATCTGATAGAAGATCAGAATATCTTCCTTTTATGTCTTGCTTCTCCGCAAAATCTACCCAACCATTTTTTGCCATTTTACCAAGGTCAAATAAACCAGTAAATAAATCTGCAATCCCGTAGAGACCGCCTTCAATACAAGCCGCTGCTCCAATGGCTACAGGCGCAGCCGGAACAGCCGGAGTTATAAGATTATCGGAAACTCCAAGTCGTCTTAACCAGGGAGCCTTTTGTTCTTCGGGTACATCTTCGCAGAAGTCTTTGTTGGCAAGCCTTGCAACTTGAAGAGAATCTTCAAGGCTACTTTCAACTTGCTCTGCTGCAGCCTCTTCAATTGCACAATCTGTACAAGATTCTTGTGCCGCGGTACTTGAATCTTCGGCAACAGATCTTTTCTTGAGTAAATAACTCGGCCCGAGCTTGCTGATAACAAGTGGGTATTTATCAATTTTCTCTAAAGACATATAGGTAATAAAGTAATTCTTTTTACCGATATAGTAGTGCCTCTCAACAAAATATCTTTTGATATTCTTTGCATCAATCAGATACCCCTTAATATTGACTATGCTTGAATTTTTAATCGATGATCGTACTTTTAGTTTTTCTACTTTTACTTTTTTAAAACCAAACATAGCTCTACCAAAGTAATTTTTAGCCATTTCATACGCAGGTGCCAAATGCTTCTGGTTTAGTTTTTGCGGATTGAATGCATGCGTGGTTTTTTGTTTGATGTAGACCAAAGCATCACCCTGCTCATTCGAATACATTTTGATGTTTTTATTGGTTCGATTCAGATAGAAACCATAGTCGGTCAGCTGAGCCTGAGCAGTTGATAACAAGACAAAGAATAAAAACAAAGTTTTCATGTAAGTTATATCGACAAAAATTTAAAAAATTTTCTTACTTTGAATCAGATCCAGGCTCTAGGCGAGTCCAATTTTTTAACTCAAGCTGTAAACTTTGAATTTCAATTTGAAAATTCGATTGCGTATCATCCCCATCACTACCCAACCAAAGTGCATAGGCTGGTAAGGGCCGAGGTAAATCAACACTAAAGGAAAAATCTCCCACGGTAGATTGCACATAGACATTTTTCTCGTGAAAGAAATCTGACTTGGGATGAATTCTTTCTTGGCCCAATAAGTCTTGGCTTTGAACGACATTGTAAAACTGAATGTAATCCATTCCTAGACCTTTGGGAGCTTTATCTTGCAGCTTCAAAATCCAATCTGCAGCAAACCATCTTGCCACACCTTTGACTCGTGTCTTACCAGGTACAACAAGACCAATTTTTAACAAAAAATCATCGTTCTCTAGAGAAAATTGATTGGCACCCTCATGGAGTTGAAGCAAGGATGTGTTCTTGGCTTTGACATAGATTTTTGAAATCTGCACAACCTTGCCAAAAGAATAGACCAAAGGCGAGTGAGAGCTTGAAACTTTTGTCTTTAGTTTTTCTCCATAAGTTACTGAGTTTTTTGCAATTTTATCGAACTCAACTTGAATCCATTTTTTAGAATCAGACAAAGGTAGAGCCAGTGCTGCCGATAAGAGAAATCTTTGAAGCATTCTTATGTATACGCTCAGAAATACAAAAAGCCCAGGAAAGAGCCGCAGCTGCTCCACCTTATTTCACTTCGGACGTCCGTCCGATAGCAGATAAGTCTCGAAAATATTTAAACTATCCTGTCCGAGCTACTTGAAATTTTGATGCATTTTCAGACAAGTATCCTAGCTTATTGAATCTGAAAAAGTTAAAGCTGCTCCACTCTATTTCACTTTTTTTTCAATATTAAATCCTAATTTCGATAATTTAGGTCAGTTTTGCGAAAATGCCTCAAAGCTTAAAAGATCTTGGACTGAATACGCTAAACATTTTAAATACTTATTCGCTTTCATAGAAACACCCGAAGTGAAACAAAAGGGAGCAGTTTGAATGGAGCAGCTGATGAAGACGGCCTGCCCGCGAAGCAGTGCGAAAAAAATGATTGCTGTAAACCATTGGTTTTACCTAATAATCCAATATTAACAACGCAGAGCAAAAATTTTTCTTAAGTTTTATCGCTTTGCGTCGATACTTTCTTTGACTGCAATTTTTCGACCCCTGGGCCCTTCGGGGCCCGGGCTGTCTACCTACGAGTGAGCTTGCGTCTCTCTGCATTTTCTTGATGTGGGAATCAAGAAAGAAAAAGGGAGAACGCTATGGCGGTAAGAATTGGAACGAATCCTGTGGCAATAGCTGCAGCGAATTCGCTAGGAAGGAGTGTTCGCAGTGCGAACGACTCACTTCTCAAACTTTCCTCTGGAAAGAATTTTGTTCGAATTGGAGATGACCCTGCTGGTCACTCTATTGCTTCAAAACTAAACGCTCAGGTGCGAAGCATTCAAGCCTCACAGAAAAATGCCCAACAGGCAGTGTCTTTTGTACAAGTCGCTGAAGGTGCACTGAATGAGCAAAACAATATTTTGATTCGCACGCGCGAGCTTGCGATTCAAGCTGCCTCTGACACTGTATCAGATGTAGAAAGAGAATTTTTAAACAAAGAATTCACTCTGTTGGTGAAGGAATTTGATCGCATTGCCAAAACCACTAATTTTGGCGAGAAGAGACTATTAATTGGGGATGATCAAGAATACCAATTTCAGGTCGGCCCAGGTAAGAGCGCAGAAAACCAGATCAAATTTGAACTCAAAACCGACACGACAGCCAGCACCGTAGGGGTTGATGGCCTTAGCATTGGCGACCAAGATGATGCTCTCGATAGTTTAGAAAATATCGACGAAGGTCTATACAAAATCAATGAAGCCCGCTCTGAATTTGGAGCGATTCAATCTCGCTTAGAAAGAGCCAATGACTTTTTATTAGTACAAGAAGAAAACATCGATGCTGCTAGATCAAACATCGAAGATGTGGATGTAGCTCGCGAAACAGCAAGACTCGCACATGCTAGTATTCAACAACAGATTGGTGTTGCTGTATCTGCGCAAGCAAACATTCACCCCAAAGCAGCGCAAGCATTGATATCTGTGATTTAAGCGCTCGAAAGAGCAACATAGCACTCCCGGGGCTTGAGGAAATTCGTCCTCAAGTCCCACATTGTGCGCCTCATTAGGACTTTCGTCGAAAAAAATTTTTCTTTTCTTTCTTAATCATTACAAATACTAGATGCGTAACGTCATAAAAAGCCTGGACTTTTGGCTAAAGCTTTCAGGACCTTCGCCGAGGAGTAGGTTGAATGTATTGGAGCTTGTAGAGAGCGGTCGCAAAAATTGCAGTCACAATTTTGAGTCCCTACCTACCAGCTTCAAGAGTGAGGACAGTCACCCTCACTCTTGAAGATCACTCCAAAAATAAATAAAGGCTTGGATGCCGTCAAATCGACAAATGAGCAGGATGCACCGGTGTTTGGTTTTCTTTGTAAGAGAGTGTATCTCCCTTCACTTCTGCAAGAAAACACAAGCAAAGCTGTAGCCTCTTTATTTGTCGCGTAACGGACAAACTTGTCTTGTGGAAGACAATTTTTTTAGGAGGCTATAATGGGCTTAAGAATAAGTACAAATGTTACTGCTATTGCTGGGCGTAACAGACTTGCAAAACAGCAAGATCGAATGGAGCACTCGTTGCAAGCGATCTCCAGTGGAAGCCGAATTGTAAAAGCATCTGATGATGCTGCTGGTTTGGCGATTTCTGAAAATTTGCGTGGACAGATTGTGGGTATCCGCATGGCTGAGAAAAACGCAAGCAATGCCGTTTCACTCGTTCAGGTTTCTGAGGGTGGATTAAACGAAATCAATAATATCTTGATTCGTCTTCGTGAACTTGGAGTTCAAGCTGCATCCGATACAGTTTCTGATGTAGAGAGAAAGTTTCTTGATCGCGAAGCGACTCAATTGCTAACAGAAGCAGATCGTATTGCCAAAACAACTAAGTTTGGTAACCGTGGACTTCTCGATGGTTCAGGAGAGGAGCTTGAGTTTCACGTAGGTCCTTTTGCTGGCGAAGACAATGTGATCAAATACAATATCACTGCAGACGCAACCGCAGATACAATTGGTTACGGAGATATCTCTGTGGGTGACCAAGACTCTGCCAGAGATGCATTGGCAACGGTTGATGAAGCTCTTGTACAAATTGGTGAAATACGTGCAGACTTCGGTGCGGTTCAATCAAGATTGAATATGACGGTCTCAAACTTGGGGATTCAAAATGAAAACCTAAGTGCTGCGAAAAGTCGTATTCGCGATGCAGACATTGCTCACGAATCCTCTGAGCTTGCCTCTTCAAGAATTTTGCAGAGTGCAGCAGTAGGAGCATTGGCTCAGGCCAATCAACTTGGTGAGCAAGCACTAAGATTAATTTAAAAAAAGTTTTAAAGGCTCCCAAAAAACATCTTGAATGTGGGAAACATCCAGATGGGAGCCTCAACAAGTTACAGCAGAGACACATGTCTCACTCGTATGTATGGCAGAATGTAGTATCAACTTAAGCCCCGCCCCAAGTCGCCCACACGGCTTGGGGCATTTTTTAATTCACCCGATGTAGCCACTTAAAAAAATTACCCCAGAAAATGTATTGGATTTTTTCATAAGGCATCTTGATCCAAGGTTTTACATGAGACTCTAAACTGACAGAGAGTTCATCTTCACTCTCCCATTCAAAAATCAATTGAACGGGGCGTACATAGCGAAAACTCAAAACATAACTGCCGTAAAAATAAGTTAAGACCCGGCGAGTTTCGGTAAGCTCGGTGATGGCGCCGCAAGCACTTAATAAAGGGCCGTGGTGATTTGACCACTCTCCCAACTCAAATGCCCCCTTTTGCGAGTCTGCGAGATACTCAACACGATAAGGAAAGACTTGGCCTTCGGCAAAAGTCTCTCGTTGGTTCACCCACTCCCATACCTTTTTTCGATCGGCAGAGATTTTTTGCGAACGCTTTACCAAAGACTTTTGAAATCCCGAAAAGATTTTGTAGTCACTGTACAAATTCATGGAGCCTTCCTTCTCTTTAACATTGCCTCTTTTTGCAAACGAAGCAGCTCGCTCTTATTCTCTCGATAAAATTTTTCGTGGCCATATTCAGCAACCCAATCGCCAATCTTATCAAGATTGGCCGATTGCTTTTGCACCAATTCTTGTATCTGCTTCAAAGTTTGCATTTGCGTCTCAGCTGTCATTTTAGAAATCAAGACCAAGACCGCTTGTGTGGGGGTGCAAATCGTCCAAGAAGAATTCTTTTTGACCACTTGCAAAGTTTCATCAGCAGGATTGGCACCCAAAGTGCCTGTAGGTTTGGCATATTCAATGATAAGGCCCAGTTCTTCTTGCAAAAAAACTCGACCCGATTTTTGTTTAAAGCCACGTTTTAACAAAAAGGCATTCATCAAGTCTCTTTGGCTTTTCGAAACGATGTCATATTCGTAGTTTTCATACCAATCATCATCGATCACCGACAAAAGTCTCTGTGATGGTATTACTTCAACCGAAAAGCTGGCCTTTGCGAACAATTCTTCAATTCTAGATATAGATAAATTCATATTTCTAATATACTTGTCTAAAATAAAAAAGCGAGAAAAGCCCTCAATGTAAGAGTATTTTTAAGCTTTGCGCTCAAAGTTGGGCAATCTGTGAATATTTTCTGGATCTTTGATCTTGTTGTATGACCAGATCTTGCGCGCCAGTTCTTTTTGATCACGCTTTTTCTTAGAATCTTTCAAACGACCCACTAAATCAACCAATTGACCAATTCGCTCTTGAGGATCTTTCGAAAATTCTTCACCTTCCCCGTCTTGGTAGTTAAACTGCGCTGCAGATTCCATGGGTTTCAATTCAATTTTTGACTCCAAAGCATCTGTTCCATCTTGATTGTCCGGAGCAGGCACCACTGTATGGGGGCCTAAACTAGCTAGTTTCATGCAGTACTTTTATCGGGTATTTTTGTGCATTGCGTAAATTTATTTGAAAATCTAACCTGCTGAAATCACTGTGCTTCTCAAAAGGAAACAAAAAGAAAAGACGAATTTTGTCGCCATCTATAACAGCCCAAGAGATTGAAATTATTGGCCTTTATTAGAACTATTTGAGAACTGCCCAAGATATATCAATCTAAGTCTCCTCAATGGCATTTCTCGCTTATATAAAGCGGCACAATTTGTGCCCTTTATAGAGCGGGAGTAAAAAATGAAAGAAAATCATGGATCAAAACTCATTTATTTCATCCTTGCCATCTTGTTTTTGATGGGATGGATACTATCGCCTTCCGGTTCAGAGAAAAATACAAAAATCGCACAGAAGATTCTTAAAGACAGAGAAAAACGGCCTAAACCAAGAACCCATATTGTAAAGAGAAAGCGCCCCAATCTTAAGATCGCAGCAAAAGAAAAAGTTCCCAGAGACATTCAGATTATGAAACAGCTGATTGCAAAAAGAAAAGAGCGCGACAAAAAAATTGCTGAAATTGCAAAGAAAAACAATCAAGAACTCAAAGACAAAGAAAAGAAAAAGAAGAAGAAAAAGAAGAAGAAAAAAGCCAAAAAAAAGAAGAAGAAAAAAAAGAAAGAAGGCGAAAATGAAGAAGAGATTTTTGTCGATGACGAAAAGGATTCGAACTTTAGAGATGATAATAGCTACGCCAACGAGCCTTTGCCTGCTGGTATGTTCTTTATCAATGACCCACAAAGCTTAGAGCAGTGGGAGCTTTATTTGCTCAATGACTTTTCTTCAGAAAAATATGAATTCTTTCTCACCGAACATCGTGCAGGAAGACTTTCTGATGATTGGTTCTTGCACCTCTGTGATTTACTTTTACAGTCGGGTGATAGAAATATGATTCTTGCTGGTATTCAGGCCTTGGCCGAAAAACAAAGTATCGAATTTTTTCGCCCTTTGGCGGATGTGGTTCATGGTCCTTACTCTTTAGCTGAAAAAGAGCTTGCAATGGATATTCTCGATGAAAATTACACCTCTATTTCACAAATCTCTATTTTAGAGTTGGCAATACAGAATCAGATCACCAATACTCAATTAGAAGCAGCTCGATTGGTAAGACTCTCGGCACAGAGCAATTTGATAGTAGGAAATGCAAGAGATCGCCAGTCGAATGGAAAAAATGTAGTTTCTTTTATTGATCTTAAAGACTTGATCGAAATCGAACTTGCAAAAAATCCTATTTCTTTGGTTCGAAGAGAATTTCAGTTAACGCAAAATTATCTACAATCTCGCTTTCAATCGGTTGCAAGTCTCTAAAATCGAAAACCCAATTTTGTACTCACCACCGTAGTATCATACTGATCAATTTGAACAGCAATAAAGTAAGGCTTGTATTGAAGAGTAAAACCAATCAAAGTATGCAAGCGAGATATCTTAGTATTCTCTTCGCTACCGCTTGAAGTGACTCCATTCACTCCACCTACAAAACGGCCATCCACTTCAATCAAGCCAACGCCTGTATAGATTGAAAAATAAGAGACATTGATTCCGGTTATCAGATCAGCACCAATTGATGTCGAAGTGAATTGATTGCTTAAATTCGAGCTGTTGCCGTGAATGACAATCGATATATTTGCGGGAATATTATCTGATTGAAAAAAACCCCAGCGGAGCATTCCACCAAACTCCGAAAGCCCGGTTCCTTCATTGAAGGGAATAAAATGCAAAAAAACATCTAGATCATAAAACAATCCCTTGCCTAAAAAGATTTTGGGGTAAGTAAAAAACTCTTGCGACTCTGCTTTATTGCCTAAACGTCCTAAGTCAGAGACAGGGATTCTTTCAACACTTAGTCCGACCTCAACTCCGCTGTAACCACCTAGGGGATAAGGATCACTTAAGATCTTACTGCTGGTTCCCAAACCGAGAATCTCAAGGACTTTTGCTTGATCTTCGGGAGTCAAACCGGTGGGCAGATTCAGCGCCAAAAGCTGCAAAGGAAAAACAAGAAGAAACAGAATTTTCATAAAGATTTTTTAATTCTGTCTACAATATCGCTTGTGGATCTTCCGTCAACAAAAGAAAGTGATTTTACCTCTCCCCCATGAGAGAGAACATGCTCTGCACCCACAATCTGCGAAATTTCATAATCACCACCTTTTACTAAAATATCAGGGCTGATGAATTCAATTAAATTTTTTGGGGTGGCCTCAGAAAATACGGTGACAAAGTCAACCGCCTTCAAAGCATCTAAAAGATCAGCACGATCTCTTTCATTCTGAATCGGTCGCCCAGCCCCCTTTAATTCGCGTACACTCGCGTCGCTGTTCAATCCAATCACAAGAATATCGCCTTGGGCTTTGGCTTCTTTGAGGTACTCCACATGACCAATGTGCAATAGATCAAAGCAGCCATTGGTAAAAACAACTTTTTTGTTTTGACGAATCTCTTGCAGTTGCTCTTTTAAAGCTTGCCAGCCAAGAACGCTCACCTAGATTTCTCTTTCTTGCAGCGGAATTCCAAGCAAATGACCAAGAATGTCTTTGCCTAGAATTTTAGAAAGCAAAGGCATAACAATGACACCGGTCGCACAAAGCAACAGACTTCGCACAAAGACTTTGACCGAATAACTCGTTTCATTCAACTGCTCGGGGCTACCGACTCGAAGATCCATCGCCCATTCACCAAGAGTTGATCCATAAAAGCTTCGCGCTAAGACTTGGTAAAGAATGATCGAGGAGAAAAACAAAGCTACAACACTTAAGTAATCTTGGGTCACAGCCATGGGATGCAGGACAATTGAAAAAATATCAACATCGATCACCATAAGAAGAAGTGAGGTAAAGACCATAAACATACCCGTTATGACTACAGCATCTAAAATCGAAGCACCATAATTGGCCGATTGATAGCGTGAGCTTGGATTCTTTGGAGTTGTTTCAGGCTCAGTACTTAAGTCAAGTTTCGGTATTTCAAATTGAATATCCGAGTCTTTTTCTCTTTTTTGCGGCTCCTCAAGAGGAATCTCATTGATGTCGATATCTGTTTTCGAAATCGGATCAATGATCTCTGGCATATCATTGTCGATCTCAACGTCCATAGCTTTTTGCTCTGCTTTTTTCTCTTCTTCACTTGGAATACTATTGAGCAATTGATTGACTCTGTCCTGTAAGTCATTAGTGGGTAGATCGATTAGGTCTAGGTTAGAGGCCATGGGTATGACTTTGGTGTTTTGATTGGAAATTTCTTCTGACTTTTCCATCTCTTCTTTCAAATCGACTGTTTTCTTATGAAATCCAAGACCTTCGGTCAGAGGGCGAAATTGAAACTCGTCCATGGGACCCCCTATAAATCCAGCTCATATTTTATGCTGCTCAACAGCGCTACGCAAGCGGTTTCCACCCGAAGCACCTGATCTCCGAGACTTAGCGGAGGAGATTCTAGACCTTGAAAGATTTCCACTTCGCGGTCTGAAAATCCTCCCTCACTTCCGACAAAAAGAAAAATATTTTCAATCCCTTGGGGCATAGCTTTGAGCTGATCTTTTAAGCTGCGCTCCCCCTCACCTTCGTAGGCAAAGAGTAAAAGAGAGCGGGGTCTTTGCTGGCAAACTTGCAAAAGGGCGTCAAGACTCATAGATTTCTCTAAACTCATTCGATCGGCTCTTCCGCTTTGTTGACTCGCACCGGTGATGATCTTTTGCCAACGGCCAGTTTTCTTTTCTAAAATCTCATCAAGCTTCTTAGTAAAACTAAAGTCGGATGAAAAAGGGTAGATCGATTTGACTCCCAACTCTACTGATTTTTCAACAACAGCCTCAAAGGTTTTCACTTTGGGAAAACTCAGACAAAGATGCAAATAGGGCTTTTTGAGCACCGGCAAGCTTCTTTCATCAATCACCTTTGCCAAAGCAAAGTTTTTGTTTCTTTTTTCAAGTCGTACTACATAGGACTTTTCATCTCCGTTGAGAATTTCAAAAATCGAACCCTCTTGCATACGGCAAACCTGACAGATGTGATGATAGGCCTCACCATCAATATGAAATTCATTATCTAGATTTTTTTGAGACAACCAAAATCTACGCATTTTTCTTTAACAGCAAAGCAAGCCATTCGCCCTTTTGCTGGCGATCTAAAATTTTTAGCTCTTGGCAAAACTCAGAGCAAAATTCTTTTTCTCTCTCAAGTAAAATCCCTGAAACCAAAATAAAAGCTTTAGAACAACGCAAGAGATCTTTTTGAATTTGCAGTAAGACTCCATCAATAATATTGGCACAAACAAGATCAAATTTCTCATCGATAAAATCAATTTGTTTTTCATGTACGATAAGAGATACCGAATTCTTTGCGGCATTGTCGCGGGCTACCTGACGAGCATCTGCATCGATTTCAGTGGCCTCAATCTGCTCTACCCCAAAGTAGCTGGCCAAAATCGATAGAATTCCTGTACCGGTACCTACATCCAATAGAGACTGAATGCTCTCTTTTTGCAGAAAATCGGCCAAAATTTCAGCGCAAAGTTTCGTGGTCTCGTGAGTTCCGGTACCAAAAGCCATTCCAGGATCAAGAGAGATCACTTTTTTCTCCCCTAGAGGAGCCTTTAACCAAGAGGGTACCAGCCAAACTCCATCAGCTAAGTGAAAACTTTGAAAGCCCTTTTTCCACTCTTGCATCCAATCTTTATTTTCTTGCTGTTGAACCCGAGTCTTTAGATAGGGAAACTCTGCTTGCAGCTGCAAAAGAAAGTTTTCATTGGGCCTTTGTTCAAAATACACATCAAAGGCTTTGATCGATTTTTCAAAAATCTGGCCTTCAAAGTGCTCAAGACTTTGCGCAAAGTCCAGAGACTCGGCGGTACCTGCGGCTCCACTTTCAAAACAAAAATGGCTAAAAAGATCTTCATCTTCTGCTTTGAGATTTTCACAATGCAAACAAAAATAATGCCCCATAGAAGGCTGCAATAGCATCAATTCAAAAGGGCGAAAAGGCTTTTATTGAATCTGCTTCATTTCTACAGGATCTTGTACTTGCGGATCAGGCTGTACCATAAGCTCTTGTTTTTTGGCAGGCTCACGCTCTTGAGCTTTTGCCTTCTCTTTGCCGGCGATTTTTTCTTGAGGCTCTGCCGAAGCTTCTTGTTTTTTCTGATCGGCTTTAGACTCAGAGGCTGCCATTCTTTTGCTTGCTAGATCAACACGATCTCCCAGCATAATGACTTGAAACTCTAAAACCGGGGCTGCTTCAGTGAGCAAATTCTTATGAACTCGAACAACACTAAAACTTTGTTGTGCGTGAATAATTTTTACCGTCGCTACATCCAACTTTAAGTTCTCTGTGGTTTTACTTAGACTTTCATCTTTAAAGGGAAGATCCCTATACACGTTGACAAGCATACCTTTTTGCAAACCATCTAGAGTACCCGCATTGATATAGTAATCTTTGAAAGTTGCTTGATCATTTTTTAGTTGTAGATTCTTGCGCACTTCAAAAACACTAACTTCTTTTGCATACACCAGTGGTGCAGAAAAAACTTTTAAGAAATAAAAAATCAAACTCCAAAATAGAGTCCATTGAAAAGACATACGACACCCAATCCTTTGGTCATACCTTCCTAGTGTCGTTCTACACCCTCCTGGTTATATAACTCTATCGGTGTTACAATTTGAAACTGAAGCTCAAAATGGGAATTTTTTGCCGTATACTAGATTATGGTCTATGTCTTATATTGCTAAATGGGTGAATTCAAATTGGATTCAAAAGTCTTTTTACCTGGTAAAACTCGCATTGGAAAATCCAAACTAGTTGTAAGCCAAGAATCCCCTCTTGGTTTTTATTGGTCGCGCGAGCTTGAATATCACTTGAGTTTAAAAACCGGCGCAAATATGCGCAAACTCGTCCACACTCGCATGCAACTGCAGATGCCCGATGGGCCTTGGGTGCAGCCTTAGGTTTTTTTACAAAGCGCAGTGATAATTTTCAAAGAGTCAATTAAGAATTCATCGGTTATTTTCTTTGCTTTAGGATTGAAGAGGACATTGATTTCGTCTTTCACATCAGAGCAGTTCTTGTTCTTTACTTTAGAGAAATCAATACTCTCTAGAGCTGTGTTTAGATTTTCAAAGTAATTCATCTCAGCTCGCGAGTTCATTTTTCGTTGCGCAATTTGTTTTTTAAAATCTTGAATCAATTTGTAAGATGCTTTTAATGAGTCTTGTTTGGCAATTTTTTTCTCTAATTCAAAAGCTGATTTTCTGTAAGCTCGAGTACTCGCAAGACTAGGAATAGCAAACAAAAGCAATATTATAATTTTTTTTCGCATTTTTCAGCTACCTTTCCTTTAATGTCACCATGTGCACGGTCTACATAAGATTCTCCGCCGATATCATTGATGGTTGTTATTTTGGGGTTGAAAAAATCTCCACCTGGTTCAAAATCTTGTTCACGAAAATCTTCATCGCGAACCTCAACCTGTTTTCTATCATTCTCTCGCCCGCTAGTTTTTGTCAGATCAAGTCCATTCTCACGGGCATATCTTTGGTGAGCATTATCTTTGTTACTAGAAGTTCCGTTTTTAGCTCCTTCGCTCGCAAACAGAGTCCAAAAGTAGTCACAGATATATGATTTTACTCTACCGAAGCCTGCATTGTAACCAGTTGCAATCAAGCGATTCATGATTTTTTCGTCATCTAAAAGCTTATTTGCAACAATCGAATAATTAACTTTATAAGAACTGCAACTTGTATTATCTTTTAAGTAACTTTCGACTATTTTTTTTCCATAATCCATATACAAATAGGCTGCCACCAAGCTCATAGGCGGATTGTCTTGAGGGTGTATTAGGTGACACATATTTGTCATCTTCTTATCATTCATCCTAGCCAAGGCAGAATTAACAATCTGTTTACATTGTTTATGATCTTGAATCCTATGATCTTTCAAATATTTGTATTTGTCTTTCACTACTTGGCCATAGGCACTTCTACCATTACCGGCGACTTTTATTTGACCAATACCAACGCTAGTATCCCCTCCAGAGGCAATGGCATTGATGTGAAAACCTGATTCGTGCCCCAAAACATTGGCCATAAGATTCTCATCAATGTTTAAACAATCACTCAATTCCTTCATGGTATTCACTATTTTAAAGGTCTGACCAATGCTTCGGCAATACTTAATTCCATTTGTGTTAACAGAATTTTCACCTAAGCAAGCTGTCTCACTCACCTCACAATCTGGATTGCATTGACCAGTACTCAAGCCAAGACTTGATTTTTGATAAGCAAGTACACATTCTACTAAGTTTTTTTGACCACCTTTCTTTTTTATATCCTTCAAGTATTCCGTGTATTCTCTTTGCTGGGTTTGATTGAGGTTCGGAAAAGGATCAGGATTGTCTTCAGAACAATTACACTGAATGCCTTCGAAGTAATCATCACACGTTATTTGTGCTATATCGATAGTTGTCTTTAATACTTTAAGATTCTCCTCAGTAACAGCATTAGCTTCTGAACAAGAATAACTTAAACAAGGAACCTCAGCTTCTGAGTGCTGATTCATCTCTTCGTCACAAATCAAATTGGCTCGGTGAAGTGCTTCATCATTCTCTGTACATTCACCTTCAACTTCAAAACTTGCTGTCCCATCATCATTACAAGTCGTTGCACAGACCAAAATCTTTCCTTCAACCTCAAGAGGCTGTTGGTTGAAGTTGGTCACCCTTCTCCAAAAATTTAAAAAGAAATTGCAATTGCCTTGTCCAGAACAATCAATTAAAGGAACAAAACTCCTCTGAGAATCGTCGATAATTTGAGTTGGTCCTGAAGCCGCTGGCGGTCCTGCACTCGGTCTCGAACTGCTGGAAGTACTTGAAGGTCTTGAACTACTACCTCGTCTTCTTCTGCCACTACTGCGAGAGCGTCTACGACTTCGACCTCCACCAGAGCGATAGCTATACCTTCTGCCCCCACTGACAGAATACCTTGGCCTCTGATAAGGATTGTAGCCCCCAGGATATCCGCCGCGGTATTGAGGATATCCATAGACCGGGCGTACGCCATATACGGGTTGATAGCCACGAATGTAGGTTTGCCAGCCTATGACCTGAGGAGAAAGACCACGATAGTAATTAAAACCAAAAGAAAAGGCCTCTGCTTCGGGCATTGAATAGAAGGTGGCAAACAGCCAAATCAAAAAAAATGCGCATTTACGCAAAACTCGAACTTGTAGCATTGTTTGCTAATCGGAAAAAAAAGAGCGACTAAAGAGACTTGCGTGAAAAACTAGACTTTGGCTTCAGCCATTGTGAGACTGACACTAAGATCTTTGTCGATGCTGGTTTCTTTGATCGAAACATTGGGTTGAGCCACCACGCGCTTTTGTAGATCGGTAAAAATACTATGGCGAATGGGCAAATCATTGTCTTGCAAAACGCATTGCCTCGCCTTTCGATCAGGAACATTGATAATTACAGGGGCCTTCAAATTGGCAGTCATCTGAGTCGGATCATCTGGAATGGTAACGATGGTATAAACTCGGTATCTTTGATCTTTTTCTAAGTCGAGTGCTTCCATGTCTCTTTTGGTGAGTTTGAAATTGTAATTTCCTGAAAACAATTCTGGCTCTAAGACCGGAAATGCCACTTCAGCCACTTCGCAAGACTGCAGCCAAGCAAAAATATCATCTTCTGGATCATCTAAAAGAACAAATTTTCTTAGATCAGCAAAACCAAGAAGTCCTTCTGGAAAAAAAATAGTATCTTTTTCATTGATTTCAACTTTGCCAAATCGGCTACTTGTTATAACCAAGAACCCCTCCCCAAAAGGCATTACCCACATATACGACACCACAATGGCCTGTTTCGGTCAATCTCAGAGCATGAAATCCTTGCAAGAAATCTATCCTTTAAATTTGCCAAAATTACAATTGACATATTGCACAATATTAGCTTACTTTGAATCTGCGTCTGATTTCAATAACTTAGAGATTTTTTTGGTATCTGTAGAAGTGGTCGAAGCGGCCTCTTTGTTTTGATTCAAAATCGCCTCATAAACTTCTAGCCTGTGGATTTTGGTTTCTTTGGGGGCGTCTATCCCAATTCTGACCTGTTTTCCCTTGATTTGAACGATGGTGATCTTAATATGATCATCGATCGCAATGCTCTCTCCAATTTTTCGCGTCAATACTAACATTTTGGATCCTTCAACATCCTGGTCAAAGTTTGTAATCACCTCTACGGAAAAAACAGTGACGGGCTTTAGCTATTATTGCTAGCGAAGAAAGTCAAGAAGACTTGGTTGAATGATTCGTCCAGAGGTATTTAAAGTTGCATCAAGATTGCCTTGTACTTTTTTCAGATCACTATAGACCTCAAAGGCATCTGCATCTTCAAATCGCGAAATAATGGCTTTTGTGTCAATTTGCTGCTTCTGAAGGGTTTCGAGATTGGTCTCTAAACTCGCCGTGCGAGTGCCGACTTGCGACCTTACAGTTACAACTTGCTCTAGCGCTTGGTCTAGGTCTTCAAGTGAAGATTGAATGCCAAGAGTATCATCTACCTGTAAAGAAATTTTAAGCCCGCGAAGAACCTCTAAAACATTGATACCGTCTGTGAAGTCTTCTACCTGTCCATTCACAAGCTGTAAATCTTGTTGCTCTGCCGAGGCAGGGCCCCTTAGCTCAGGACCAGGCTCGGCCTTTTGCGGCTCTAAAGAATAGTCTTTAATTGGGTAATTTTGTAAGGTCTCTTTGCCACGAGGCGGCTCTGATTTGTAGTCATGACCAAAAAAGACTTTTGATCCAGGCATATTCATAGCCATGTAATTGCCTTTGGAGATTTCAATCATAATATCACCGTTGTCGCCAACATATTCTCCGGTATTGGTAAAAGGAGATTGGGTTGTGCTAAAGCCGCCATAGACGTAGCGGTCTCCAAAGCGTCGATTGCCGATGGCAATCATTTGGTTAAAGATATGCTGGATTTCTTTTGAAACCACACGCCGACTCTCAGAATTCGCAGAAGCCGCCGAGGCTTGACCAATGGCAAGTTCTTTAGCCCGAATTAAAAGATCACTGATCTCTTCAAGGCCTTGCTCGGTGTAGCGCAAATAATCCAGCGCCGAAGCAGTGTTTTTTACAAACTGCTCATTGTTGTTGAGTTGAGTACGATTTTCTAAAACCCTTGCCGTTGCCACCGGATCATCACTGGGCTTGAGCAGACGCTTGTTCGAGGCAGCCTGACTTTGCAAATTGACTTGCTCTGATCTTGTCTTTTGCAAGTTCTTTTCAACATGTAGGTATTTCATCGAATCTGATACACGCATCTATCAAAGCCTCTTTAAACTGAGCACGGTTTCAAACATTTCATCGGCAGTGCGAATCATTCTTGCCGACGCATCAAATTGTTTCTGCAGTTCAATCATTTTGGTGGTTTCTTCATCTAAGCTCACACCGCTAATACTCTCTCGAATGTTTTTGAGCTGATCGACGATATTTCCTTGGTGCTCGCTCTTCATATTATTTTTCTTGGTGATTACCGCCAGCTCACCAACCAAGCCATTGTAAAAATCATCTACCGTTCCGAAATTGCCTCGCATGATTTCTTTTGATTGAATGGCTGCAATTCTGTTGGCAACTCGGTTGTCTGCAGGGCCACCTTCGGCAAAACCGGCAACAATTTTTCCAGAATCTTCATAAATTGCATTGTCGATTTTTATAAATTCAGCCGCATCCTTTTCTTGCGAGAGAATATTAAAAAATAAATTGCCCGGATTCGAATAACGATCTACCCCGCCCACATGCTCGCGGTTGACCTCTCGTGAAATCTTAAAGGCAAGCTCGTCCATATCATTTAAAAGTTCATGAATAATATCGTCTCTTACATGCAAAGAACCTGCAATCTCACCTGACCTGATCTGCCGGGTGATATTGACCGGATCTGCATCTTCAGAAAATTTGTAGTAAATATCAAGATTGCCATCTCGTCGTTTTTCATCCCCTTTTATCGGAGCCACTGAAAGTGACATATGATCAAAGCCTGAAACCAATATCGCAGTATCTCCCACCGAGATATTCACCTGGCCATCCTCATTCTCAGCATGTCGAATGTTCACTTTTTCTGAAAGTCTTTGAATCAAAAGATTTCGACGATCACGCTCATCATTGGCGGTGCCGCCTTGTATCTCAATCGTTGATACTTTTTCATTCAAGGATGCAATTTCTTCGGCAATACCATTGATTTCAGTTATAGTAGAGCGAATTTGATTGTCGAGATCAAACTGCACATCACGAAGCTGGCGGTGAATACGATGAAAGTCATCGGTCATGGCAATGGCCGTTTCTTTGACCAAAGTTCTTGCCGCCAAACTCTCTGGGCTATTTGCAAGTTCACGAAAGGAGTTGAAAAACTCACTTACAAACCGGTTGAGTCCTTTGTTGATTTGCTCATTAAAGACCTGCTCGGTTCGCATCAAGCCTTCGGCAGAGGCTTTGGCAAAGCCGCCTTTTTCGGACTCATTGTTGATTTGCTTTTCAAGATAATCATTGCGTGTTGCTCGCACCGCCAAGACACGAGCTCCGGTACCAATTTGCAAGCCCTCTTTACCTACCGGAACATTGGCGACCTGTTCGATTCTTTGTCTAGAATAGCCTTCGGTGGATTGATTGGCAATATTGTGAGATGTGGTCTGAAGACCAAGTTGTGAATTCATCAATGAGCGTCGGCCGATATCCATCAAGCCTGACAACCGAGACATCCTGTCCCTCCAACAATTAGAGCATCATGCTCTTTTGCTCAATAAATGCGTAGCCTGCTCTTGCTTTGCAAGCTTTGCTTTTTTTCCGTAGGTCTCTTTAAGCTTCAATGCTTCACGGACCAATTCTATACCACCACTGACCAAGTCTAATGCTGACTCTGCCATTAAAGAGTTCACTTCGTTTTTCTCTTTCAATCGCTCAACAATATTTTGAAAATTCTTGCGAATTTGCAAAAGATTTTGCTCTTGCTGACCGCCCAAAGCTTTCGCTAAGTCTCTTAAGCTCACACTCTCTTTTTGCAAACCAAGTTTTTGTGCGATTTCATGGCAAATTTCAACTCTCTCTCTTTCTTTTTCAGAAATCATTTTCGAGAGCGCTTGTTTTAATTTATTGCATTCTTGCAACTCTTCGAGCTGGCTCGCTTGCAAGATTTCATATTCTTGTTCGAGCAGTTCATGAAAGTTTTGATACAAAGACATCTCTTCTTTTAAAACTTTACTAAGAGTTTCAAGTGGTGTTGTCATGAATTATCTCTTAATCCCACTCAAAGCGAGCTCTTCATCAACAAACCGGTCGGCGATTGCATTGGCATCCACTTTATAATTTCCTTGGGCAATCAAGGCTTTCATGCGAGCCACCTTGTCGACATCTACATCGGGAGCAGCTTTGGCTACATCTTTTGCCTTTTGCATATCGCGAGCCTTGCTCGATAGGTTTACATTGCTTGATCCTGTAAGATCAGAACTAAGAGCTCTTGCCGCGGCAGAGTTTTGCGAACCTTCTTTAGAAACTTTATTCTTGTTCATCAATTCTTTATTTTGAATCGAAGACATGGAATTGTTCTGAACCTTCATATTTCCTCCCTGAAACTGGGTACATACCACTTTATTGTATCATATTGAGGCAATAAAGCCTAAACTTACTCGCTACTCAAAAGTCTTGATTTCTTATTATTTCAGCAACTTAGACTAGCCGCTGGTCTGTATAGACAAAAGACATAAGGTCTTCAAAAAGCTTTACCTAATCGAGATCTAGCGAATTTGTAGCTGATGGCACGCTTCTCTAAGTTTAGCATTTTTTGTTTTTGGAACACCAGCAAAGATAGATGATTATGAGCAATCTAGATTTAAAAAGAATTGTCTTTTAAAAACTCAATGGGATTTTTTTCAAATTCTTCATAATTTTCAAAGTGTATAACACAGCACACCGCTTTTGGAAACTCTTTTTTAAAAGCCTGTAGATTCTTAGCTTTTTTTCTTTGTGATTTGACTTCTACACCAATCATTTGATCATCAACTAATATTACAAAATCGATTTCATCTTTTCCTTTTCGCCAATAAAAAACATTTTCAAGGTTTTCACAGAGTCTTGATCCAACAATAGATTCAAACAACCTCCCCTTCTCTTCGAGCCTCAATTGTTCTGATAAAAATAAATTTGAAAAAATAGGAGCCGTGGGAAGCAATTTGGGTGAACTGCTTTTGCTGAGTGGGCTAGTGGTTTTTTTAAAAATTTTTCGATTTAAAAAGGCTTTTTCAAAAAGCTCCAGGTAGTACTTGATTTGTTCTACATTGCCCGCTTCAGTAAGCTGACCTAATAATCTATTGTAACTTACCTCTTGGGCCGGATACTGCACCGCCAATTTAAAGGTTTGCCGAAAAAGAGCTGTTTTTTTAATTCTTGAGTATCGCAATATATCTTTATCGACAACGGCTTCAAAAATAGAGTTATAAACATATTTCTTAAATCTTTGGGAGTCGTGAATCAGAGGATAGCTTCCTGGATAACCACCAAACTGCAAGAACTCATCCCATGATAGACCATAAGCTTGCTTCGATTCATAAAAAGACCAATGGTGAGCATGAATGATTTCGTATCGACCTGCCAAACTGTCACTCAATCCAATCGATAAGTCTAATGAGCTTGAAGCAAGCAGAACCAATTGTAAGCCTCGATTTTCTCTTCGATTTTTATCCCAAGCGATCTTTATACAAGCTGCTCCCTTTTATTTCACTTTTTTCCCAAATTTTAATCCTAGTTTCGAAGGCTTAGGAGCTTCGTCAGAGAATGCATCGAATTTTAGTCCCTTTCGGACAAAATAACTAAATGATTTTATGCTTTTAGCTGTTTCGGACGGATGTCCGAAGTGAAATAAAAGGGAGCAGTTTAAACTAGAAACTGAAAACCCAAATACAAACTGCGCGCCGAAGGAGAAAGCTCAGCCAGCTTTTCTCCTCGCTGAACTTGTGCACCCACCGCTGATTTGGGCAAGCCTTCATAGATCATGCGGCCTTGCATGCCATTGTCAAAAGAGAGTAAAGAGGCATATTGCCCGGGTCTAAGTTCTTGGTGCTGCAAGATCTTTGCAGGCAGAGGTGCCTGAAGATTCTTGCTTTGGCTCTTGGGTTCGAATTCAATTTGAAAATTTTCTTGGCCTTCGCTTCCGGGAAGTTTGTGCAGCTTGAAGTTTTCGTTTTTTTCGAGTGGCAAGAAGCGATCCAAACGCTTAAAGTTCATTTGCGGCTGCATGCGCTCGCTCATTTGTTGGTAGATCAAGTCGGAAAGACCTAAGCCGCCTCGGCCGACCCAGGACTTTACATACTCGCTATCTAAATTCTCTCGGTAGATCTTCTCACCCATATTGGGCTTGGTAAAATCACTGGTTTGCACAGACTTCCTCATGGATTTGAGCATTTGCTCTAAGAAATATTGCTCATACATGTCAGAGGCTTTGCGCATTTGCGCTTTCGGGTCGCGCTTTTGCTGCAGGGCCAAGGCTTTATTGAGCTCTCTTATACTTGCGCCTTTTACCGACATTCTGACCTACTTGTAGAAAAAAAGATGGGGTTGGGTGAGATTAGAGTTCCGTGCATCCTGCACTTTCACTCTTGTGGGTTAGTGTCTATCCTAGACTCTGTCCCGTATGATACTGTTCCCTGCGAGAAACTTTATCGTCCATCCATGGCTATGATCCCTAACTCACCGTCCCCCCGGCCCAACACATCCTGTGTTGGATTCGTTCAAAGTTTACAAAATCTCTAAATCTGCCTGCAAAGCTCCAGCTGCCTTGAGCGATTGCAGAATCGTTATCAATTCTCTTGGCTTCACACCTAAGCGGTTCATTGCTTTCACTATATCATTTACAGTTGTACTCTCTTCTAAAAGCATAATTCTCTCACCTGGGTCTTCATCCTTTTTGCCCTTCTTCTTATCGCTATCGGGCTTACCAATTTTCAATGACAGGTTTCCGTGACTGATGGCGACCTTTGATATCCTTACTCTCTCGCCGACAACGACCGTCCCTGTCTTTTCATTCACCACAACCTTTGCCCTTAAATCTGGATAAACCTCTAAAGACTCAACCAGCGCTAAAAACTCAACGGCATTGCCGTGGTATTGGGTAGGAACAATTACATCAATCGTTGCACTGTCGCGGGAGCTTGCATACTTCCCACCCAAATCTTGGTTCAAAGTTTTAGCCACTCGAACCGAAGTGGTAAAATCAGGATTGTGCAAAGTTAGACGAAACATTTTTCGATTTGCAAAATCTGAGTTTAAGTCTCTTTCTATAATAGCGCCATTCGGCACCCGACCGGAAGTAAGATGCGCATTTCGACCATCACTACCCAACAAAACTTGACCTTGGGCCACGGCAAAAATTTCCCCGTTCGCCGCTCTAAGAGGGCTTTGCACAAGAGTGCCCCCGGCCAGACTGGAGGCCTCACCAATGGCATTGATGGTAACATCAATTCGATTGCCAGCTCGAGCAAAAGGAGGAAGATCGGCAGTAAGAATCACTGCCGCCACATTGGCAGAACTGGCCTCTTCGGTTA
>CAZZCP010000012.1:0-3870 GCA_964653235.1 uncultured Pseudobdellovibrionaceae bacterium
GCGATAGGTATCAATGTAACTGGCGGTGGTGCTGGTCCTCTGGGAGCTGCTGTTGCCGGTGTTGGCGGTGGTGGGGGTGGAGCCTATTCAAACAGTCCCCCATTTGCTGCAAGTGGAGAAGACCCAAATATTACTGGGGTTGCAGATGGCGGAAGCGCTGGAATCAATACTGCTGATGATGGTTTTACTGAAATTGGTGGCGGCGCCGGTGGCGGCGGCGGCTCTGTATATGATAATGCTGCTGACGTAGCCAATCAGTCAGGCGGCGGAGGCGGCGGCGGAGGCGGTGGTGCGATTCTCTTTTATGTTGGTGGAAATATTAATGTTAGCGGAAATGTGTCTGCCCGAGGTGGCGCCGGCGGAGGTGATTCTGGAAGTCTGCGAGCCGGCGCTGGCGGCGGGGGTGGGGGCGGCTCAATCGCATTTTTTGCTTTGGGCTTAATGGTCAATGATGGCACCATTAGTGCCGCAGAAGGTAGCGGCGGTACAACCAGCCAATCTGCAGACGGAGGCAATGGTGTACAAGGAAGAACCTGGCTCACCGATAGTGCCGTAAGCATTACTGGCAGCGGATCAGAAACCCCCACCGGCAATCTGGGAACCGAGGGCATAGTTCAATACACACTAGGTTCTTCTGAAGCCATCAGTACCCAAATCGACTTAACTAGCACCAAGCCAAAACTACAAAGCTACAGTTTCTCAACCACTGGCAATGGCACAGCAAATCTGCAAATTGCTACGTCGAATACTTCAGGTTTTGCCCCCTCTAGCTCTTGGGTTGATGCGGATACTCTTCAAGGCCTAGAGTTGAAAAGATATGTTCGATTTCGTATTCAACTAGAAAACACCGATGCAAACAATCCTATACAAGTAGATTCTTTAAATCTTGTATTTCAACCAAGCAGTATTGAAGAGTTTGAGTTTGTCGGTGGTTGTGGTTTAATACAAAACATACCGCCGAATCCTTTGGATTTTTTTCCACTTGTTTTATGTGCATTGTTTGCCATTTGGCTTCGCTTTAAAATCCCCAGCGAACAAACAAAGAGTTTTGGTTGATAACTCCTGCCTCATCGGGTAGCCAAAAATCTACTTCGAGTCGAAAGCCCAAATCAAAAAAACTACTATCTCCGACTGAAAATCTACGATACACAGAGTTCTCTGTTTGCAAAAACTGAATGCTAGAACTCATGCCAAGATCAAAACAGTGCTCACTCTCCCATTTGCTGCCAAAGAATTTGCAAATCCCTAATGAGCCTCCTATTTCTTGAGAAATTTCTATGGCTTCTGCATCAATTCTTCGGGGAAAACCAAGGTACACAATCGAAAATCGATACAAAAAAGAACCACTGTGATACTGAGTATGAATTGCTACTTGCAACCAATCGATCTCTTCTTGAAAAAGTGAATCTGTTTCATCTTCTAGCTTCCAAGAGGAATACTGATTGTCGATTCGCACAGACCAATTCGAATGAAAAAAGAAGAGCAAGCGAAGATCTGTATATTGAAAGTCCTGAAAACTAGCTTGAAAATCCTCTTGAAAGTCCAAATCATAATAGTAATATCCTGCTGCCACTTCTATTTCTAAAGGCAAATTGGTCTGTTTTACTTCGGTTGGGGATTCGTCGATTTGTAAGTTATCTGGTTTCTGTTCAATCATTGGTGCTGGCTTAGGAATTTGAACTATCTCAGGCTCAATAATGGCTTCGGGAAACAGCAAAGAAACAGATGCATTGATTTCTTGCGCTTTTGAAAAGTCTTGCTTTCTTAGATCAAGCTCTTGTACTGGAGAAAAAAGGCCCTTTACTTCGGCTTCACCTGCTACCCGCCAATAGTATTTTTTTGCTTTAAAAGATTTCCAACGAAATGAATTTGAAGTGCTTTTTTCTATAAGCTCAGGGTGAATAAAGTCAGAGCTCGAAGAGATTTCGATGTGATAAAGTTTTGCTCTAGGGATCTTTCCCCAGCGAAACTCAAGTTCGGCATTTTCTGGAATCAGCGTGTCTGCTGCCTCTGCTCTGGGCAAAATCCAGTCTAAAAACAAGTTGAAATAGCTTGATTTGTCTTTAGCAGGCTGTCTTTGAAAGATTTTAGGTGCTTCTAAAGGTTTCGGTATCGAATAGATTGGATATTTGTAATAAGCAGGAATTTCAAATCCATCTTCATCGATTCCGATCACTTGCCAGTAATAATCACCCGATGGACTCACCACTAAACTTTGCGGAAGAACTAAGTCTTCACCAAGTGAAATTCGATCTGTTTTGTTAATGAGTTCAACTCGGTAAGATTTGATTCCAGGCAACAATGACCAAGCAAAATCGAGTGTCTCTGAAGTTTTAACTCTCTCTCTAGGCAAAGGGCTAAAATAAGAAATCACCGGTGCTGGTAGCACAGATACTTCTAGTATTTCAGATTCTTCGCTTTGATTTTTTAAGTAAAAAAGATGTCGCCCAGTCTCTAAGCGAAAACTTGCATCTGTTTTGGCAATAGAAATACTTTCTTCGCGTAGATCGGGAAAGCGATGTATGATCTGCTTTGCATCTCCTTGCCAAGAAAGCTCAAAATCTACTGGAAATCGATGAGCATATAGTTTTTGCTTTAATGCAAGCTGGAACCTTAGATTTTTACTCACAGAAAACTGGCTCTCTACTTTCGATTCTGAAATTCGAAGCCTTTGACCGCTTTGAATTTGTAGAGAAGAGTCTTTACCAATCAACTCGGTACTGCCCTTTTTTAAATCGACTTCAATTCGATCCTCACCTAAACTCCTAAGACTAATGTCTGAACCTGGAGATACATCAAGGTTCCAGTCTCCGGTGCCTAATTTTAATCTTTTTTGATTGGCAAGACTACGAAGGTCGCCACGGTAAAAGCTCAAACGAAGATGAGAATCTTCTTTTTTTTGATCTACTTCTTCAAGATAGACCAAAGTGTTTTCTTGTAGATGAATGTGTATATCACCTTCTAACTTTAAGCTCGCAGTGCTATTGTCGAGGGTCAATATGCTATCCTTCACGTAGACTTGATCTAGACTTTGAGACTTTTCCCAGAGTATCGAAGAGTGAGACTTTCTTCGTACATTTGAGCTGGCACTTTCAATGTATCCCATCTCTTGAGTCATACTCTCTTGCGATTCGAAGTCGATTAGACGAAAGGGCATAAGACCCATGTCTCCTAGCAACACAGAAATTTCAAAAACAAGCAGTAAAAATGCACCGGTTATAAGATATTTATCCACATAAAAGTATCGGTAATACTTAGGTGAAATTGGATAGACCTTTGAATAGACTCTTTCGTTTTTTTGCCTATGAAATTCAGCTTTTGTTATTCTATAAACATGGCAAGTCCCTATAAAATCTTAATTGTCGATGACGATGAGAAAATCACAGAGATTATTTATGAGAGTTTAAGTTGTGATGCCTACGAGCTAAAAACTTGTCATAGAGCTCAAGACGCTTTGATAATGATCAAAGACTTTCAACCCCACTTGGTTATTACCGACCAAGATATGCCTGGTTTAACAGGTTTAGAAATGCTGAGAAGATTAAGAAAAGAAGAGAACTACGTGAGTGTGATTTTTATTTCGGCATCACGCGATACGAAAGTGATGGTACAGGCTCTACACTCTGGGGCAGATGATTTTATTTATAAACCTTTTCCACTTGAAGAACTCCATGCAAGAGTAGAAGTCTGTCTACGAAACAACAGCATTCATCATCAACTTTTAGAAGCAAATGCAAAACTCAATGCTATGGTTGATCGAGATCACCTTACTGGGCTCTTTAATATGCGCAATATGTATGAGCGAGTTGATTATGAAATTCAACGAGCCATTCGAAACATGTCAGATGTTGCCTGCGTAATGCTAGATAT
>CAZZCP010000012.1:3880-7165 GCA_964653235.1 uncultured Pseudobdellovibrionaceae bacterium
TAGATATGGATCATTTTAAATCTGTAAATGATGACCATGACCATTTGTTTGGTTCATTTGTTTTGCAAGAAATGGGTAAGATATTAAAGCAAAACCTCAGAGAAATTGATTTTGCCGCTCGTTATGGTGGAGATGAGTTTTTGATCGTTCTCACAGACACGGATGCCTCAGGAGTTGAAACGGTTCTAGAGAGAATTCGTCTTGCTGTGCAAGATCATATTTTTGCCAATGATAAAGATCGTATGCGTTTAACCGTCAGTATTGGCTATGCCTTGTTATCCAATATGGATTCGAACGATGCTCGCAGTCTCATTCGAAAAGCCGATGATGCTCTCTATCTATCGAAAAAATCAGGTCGAAACAAAGTCAGCTCCTACAAAAAACCTGCGGCCTAGTGTGGTCTGAGGGAACTTTTTCCAACTGCTCCCTTATATTTCACTTTTTTTACTAAATTAAATTAAAATTTCGATCATTTAGCCGAATTGTCCGAAAATGTATCGAGGATTCGAGTAGATCGGACAGAATACATTAATTATTCTAGATATTTATATTCATTCGGACGGATTTAAAAAGTGAAATAAAAGGGAGCAGCTAAGAAATTTAATCAATTTGTAAATCAGTATAAAGATCTGAACTTTCATTTTTCAATAGCACAGAGACCGGCTCTCCAAGACCTGAGGCCACCAAAGAGGTACTTCCATCAGGTAAAAAACTTACCGACCAGATATGCTTCATCTCTTTTGAAACCTCAAGATACCATCGCTGCTTCGCGCTTCGTAGACTCGCTCCCCAACAACCGTCTCCAAAATAAACTGTGCCTTTTTGGGCTACCCGATGATTTCTTAAAACTTTACTTACTTTCAAAGTATGATCATGATTTTCAAAAGCCATGGTCAAATGGTATTCATCAAAAAGAGGCAGCCAATGCTTACGCCCCCTTTGCCCTAAGCCCATTAGATCATTTAGACCACGGGTATTGGCATAAAGAGGTGCGTGATATAAAGCCAATTTGTAACGAGTTTCTTGCTGATTGGCTTTGGCAAGCTGCTGGCGAATAAAATTTCTTTGGTCTTTATGACTTGTTATGTGGCCTGAATCTAAAACCAATAACAACGCATCTTCTCCTAATTCTCGAGAAAAATATGTTTTGTCTCTGGCTTGCGGAAAAAGATTGGGATAAATCGGAGATCGATTGCCAAGACCTGCAATGTGAGAAGTGGTCTCATGATTACCAATGGCAAGTATTAAGGGTATGATACGGTTTTCATCTTGAATGCTAAATTTCATCAAATTTTCAAACCACTTTTCCCACTTGTCGTAATTGTTCCAGCGGCCATCGGCATAGGCAAGATCACCACCCATTAAAATGACATCCACGTTCTTTAAATTTGCTGTTTTTGCAACTCGAACTACATCTGAACTGGTGCTCATGTCTCCACCAGTAATAAAATCAATTTCATAGGTATTTCGAGATAATGTGCGAAAACGATACTCTTTTGAAAAACCCAGTCTTTCACTGCCAAAACGAAAGTAGTATTCTTTTTCTGGATCAAGACCGTTTAACTTTGTGTGATGAAAACTTCGGTCTATTCTCGAAATTCGATTCACCCAAGTTCGCTGCTTTTTTTGGTAATCCTCCACCGATTCTTGAGGGCTCTCTCCCCAATAAACCGTGGCCTGATCATCTTGGCCATGAACGTGAAAGTGAATACTGATAGAGTGACTCGTATCACTTTCTTCAAATGTTAGATAAACAATATCGCTTAAATTGGCCCAAGCTGTTTGTGCAAACAATAGCACAAGTAAAAGCAATCGCATTTTCACCCCCCGAATGTGAATTAGTACTCTAATTTTATTTCTCTTTGTTTTTGATTGAAAATGTCAACCAAGGCAAGACTTACTTGTCGCCTTTGCCAATCGATTTCAATACTGCCGTAGTTGATTTCATAAAAATGATCAGAAATTGAAGTTGAGTCCCTAACTACATGAAAGCGATCTGGAATTCTTTGATTGAGAGCACTAGATGTCATCTCTATTAAAGTTTGCCCTTGATATTCAGTTTGGTAGAGACCACCCAAATGTCGATCTCCGCTGAGCAGAATTGTTCTCGGCCCCGATGACAAAAGACGATAGAGCCTTTCTCGCTCTAGCGGAAAGTTCCCCCACCTCTCAAAACCATGATTTTCGGCAATAATTTGATAGCTTGAGACTACCAGGCGAAGATCAACTTCTTTTTCTAAGTCTTTCTCTAACCACTGCCACTGTACTTCACCCAATATAGTTTTCTTAGGATCAAAATCAGGCTGATATCGAAAGTGAGCCGGAAAACTTTCATCGGCAGTCTTCCAGTCATCGCGAAAGCTGCGAGTGTCGAGTACAATTACATGTAGTTTCTGCCCCATTTCTTCAAAAATCTTTGAAAAATATATACCTCTTTCAGATCGTCTTTGAGGTGAGTCAATAGCGACAGCATGAGCATCTAAAAAAGCTTTCTTCGCCTTCTCATAATAGGGGTGATTTCTTCCTCCATCGTTGATGCCATAGTCATGATCATCCCAGATTGCATAGTACTTGGTTTGAGCTCGAAAGTTTTGAAAAGCAGTATTTGTTTTTAGTGTATCAAGAGCTGCTTTGAGTTTTTCAAAGCCTCCATTGCTACCATAAACACTATCCCCTAAATGAAAAAAATAATCTGGCTCTTGTGATGCCATCACATCCCATATCTCTTGAGACAGGCTTTGCTTTGAGCATGATCCATAAAACAATTTCGTTGTTTGGCCGGCACATGCAATATTGACTAAAAAACAAACCCAAGTCAGTGATCTTAATATCACTACAACCCCCATTCTCAATAGATTTTCATCGAGTAAGCATTTTGTATTCATTTACATAAAATGAATGCTCTTTAAAGATTTTCTCGATATCTGAAAGCAATACCTTAGGAGGAAAGATGAAAAAAGTTTTATTTTTATTAGCGACACTACCCTGCCTTGTTATGGCCGATTTAGATGCCGCAAAAGTCACCAATATCGATAAATCCAAAGAAAATGGAGTCAATATTGTTGAACTACAAGTTGAGAGTACTTGTGCTGAGTTAAAAAGACTTCAAACTCCACAGGGCCATCACGTAATTCTTGGTTTGATTCACGAAAAGAATTGCCCTACTACAGCAACGCAAGTACAAAATTTCATTTTTGAAATTCCCTTAAAGAAAGGCGAAGGCAAAGAAGTAGTTGTTCTTGGCAGCTCTGAAACTTTTTATGTAAACTAAATTTCTAAGTTCCG
>CAZZCP010000012.1:7265-21511 GCA_964653235.1 uncultured Pseudobdellovibrionaceae bacterium
CAGAGTTTCAAGAATTCTAAGTATTCTGAAACTCGAGGACTGTTTGAGGAAAAGACATTCCCTACCCCATGAAGGATTTGATTTTTCTTTTCCGAGTTCCGCAGAGTTTCAAGAATTCTAAGTATTCTGAAACTCGAGGACTGTTTGAGGAAAAGAAAAATCAAATCCTGCTATTAGAGAAAATCCGCATGATAAACAATTCTTAACAAGATACCACTAAAGTCGGCCTCATTGGTTTCTACGTTTGCCGCGGGAAGTACACTTGTACCCAGTAGTAGATAGCGATAATAGAGTTCCGCACTCAAGTAAGGTAAAAAGCGATAGCCGGCTCCAATTTTAAAACCAAATGAGGTATCGAGTGAGTCTAATGCTGCGAAAGCATCTGTCGAGGCCGAATAGCTTGGTAGAGCAATAACTAGCCCAAAATCAAGATGCAATTCATCAATATAGTAGGCACCAATCCCTTCAAGAGTAATCAAAGTCATAGATGGGGCGGTAATAAAGCTTCCTGAAGTAGAACCGAACGTAAATTCACTCAGTTCACGAGAGAGCTCATAGGCAAGCACTGCATGAATCCAAATATCATCATAAACTGGAGCATAATAACCAACTCCAAGTCCTATTGCTGCCGAGCCAATCTCTTCCGCAGCGTTTACACTCGTTGCGTCGGCAACATCATAAGCGAGTTTATCGGCCATCGAATAGCCCAAATGAAAGGTTAAACCTTTTTGCAGTTTACCACTTGTACCTGATGATGAGCTGCCGCCTGGTTCTGTACTTAGAACATCACCTTTTGCCAATTGATTGCATCTTCTTTTACTTATTTGAGCTTTACCTTTTTTTACTTTTAAAACCCGCAGTTTACATCCTTCAAAGTAAAGAAAATCACCTCTTTTAAGATTTTCATCATCAAAAGATACAATTGCTGACTTTTTACCAGATTTTTTAACTTCGATTTCTGCAAAAGAAAAGAGAGGAAAGAAAAGGAGTAAAATCAAAAATGTTGTTTTCATGTATTTATGGCAAATCTTTATTGATAAAAGGTCAAGGTTAATTTTTTAAAATTATTGTTACACATATACCTTTTGCCCTAGCATTTCTCTTTTGGATAAACTTTGATTATGAGTATAAAAATTTTAGTCGTTGAAGACGATCCCGAATTGGCAGAAATATTAACTGAAATTTTAGAAGATGAAGATTACTCACCCACTTGGGCTGAAAATGGCAAAATAGCTCAAGAAAAACTCAGCCAAGAAAATTTTGATTTGGTCATTTCTGACGTTCAAATGCCGGTTATGGATGGCATTGCCTTATTACATTGGACCAAAGAAAACAAAGCAGGTACTCCCTTTATAATTGTAAGCGGCTTCTCACATGCACTGGAAACCGACAAAAGCATTTTTGAAAAAATTGATGAGTTTATTTCTAAGCCTTTCAAAAGTGAAGAAATACTCAATTCAGTTCGATTGTGCCTTGGAGAAAACTCTCTAAAGGCCGATGATGTCGGACTTTTTGTAAAAGTACCAATCAAAGAATTCTTTCACAGTATAAAGCCCGACTTTGATATTTTTATCAAATTGAGCAACGAAAATGCGATTAAGGTGGTAAACAAAGGTGAGAATATCGCCCATGACCGATTAGAGAGCTATATCAAAAAAGGTGTAAAGCACCTATATATTAAGAGAATGGACTTTCAGAAGCTCATTCAATTTCACTCTTTTATGCTAACGGCGATAAGTGAAAATGATCAGGTAGATTTTGATAAGAAATTTCAACTGATGCGAAGAACCGGTGAGTTGATTACTGAAAAACTAAGTGATGATAATTTTAGTGAAGAAGATTTTGAAAATGCAAAAGTTTTTGCTGAATCCATTCTCAATGTTCTGGCAGATAGAAATGATACCTACCAATTACTGCAGAACTTTGCTGATGATTACATTGAGCTTTACACTCATTCAATTGCAGTATCAGTATTAAGTTCAATGATTGCATCAAATCTTGAGCAGCCTCTAGAATACAAAGACAAATTCAATATATCACTGGCTGCTATACTTCATGATATCGGAAAAAAAGAGCTCAGCAATGAGATCATTGAGACTCCCTTTGCCCAACTGAGCCATGAACAGAGAGAGCTTTACAAAAGCCATGTCGGTAAAAGCAGAGAAGTATTAGAAAAAATTGACAACGTACCGGAAGAAGTAAAAAAAATGGCCCACTACCATCACCGCTACAAAAATGGAGATGGCTATCCTGATTCATTAGAGCCTAAAGATGTCAGCTTTGCGATGCAAGTTTTACAGGCTGCAAATATGTTTTGTGATCGCTTTTATCGCTTAAAAAAACACAATCCTGTTGTGAGTCAGCCACAAAGTATTATCAGTGCATTTAACGAAAGAATCGACAAAAGCATTATTAAAGCTCTAAAAAACTGCTTTGAAAAACAAGACTAATTGTACTCGACGACCCGAATTTTTTCAGATTCAGGCTTGCCTTCTAAAAAACCAATTGCACCCTGATTGCTCTCGACAAATTCTTTGATTTCAGTACTGCTTCGAAACTTAACAGGTGGCACACCCTTTCCGGTAAACAACAACCTGCGCCAGTAACTGATCAACTGCCTTTGGTTTTTGTTTAAAACCTCTTGATAAAAATCATCAATTGCTGGGTTATCATTATCTAATCGAGCCACCTTGATTCTTTTTCCATTTTCCCAAAACTTAAGTTTGCCTAAATAGATGTTTCGAATCTTATCACGATCAAAACTTTGATCTTCTAAGCTTTTGTTTACAATTAGGTAAACACCTTTAGCCTGCGATTGAAAACCAAACAATATGAAAATAAAAAACCAATATTTAGACATCTGATTAAAGTCTATATTTCAGCTTGCATGGGGTCAAATTGTATCAGATGATTCGTTTATGCTCAGCAAGATCATAAAATATGGGACAGCTCTTTTTTTGAGTTGCAATGCATACGCAATTCAATTCGACGGTTTTGCATCAGGTGGAATTGCCTATTCAGACAGTGAAAACTCTTACTCTCAAATCACCAAAGACCTTAATCTAGATCAGTATTCAGGGGCAGGATTAAATGCTATCCACCGCATTAACGAAAATTGGTCAGGCCAAATGCAAATCCTTGCCTATGGATTTGATGACTATATACCCAATATTGAAATCGCATCTATCATTTATGAGCCAGATTCCAATTGGACCATTACAATGGGAAGACAAAGAGTCCCCTCATGGCTCATATCGGATTACTTTCGAATCAACAATTTGTTTCCTTGGGTTCAGCCCCCTGTCGAAGTTTATGACCTAAACCCATTGATCAGTTATAATGGAATTGATATTCAATATCGTTTTGCTTGTAGTGGCTTACAATGTTCCATTCGAGTTTATGGTGGTGCAGAAGATTTTGACTTTGATTCATCTAATTCGATATCATTTCGAGGGGCTGCCGAAGAGCTTATCGGTTCTAGCTTTTCTTTGAGCGGAGAAAATTGGAACTTTCGCCTTGCCTATGCCAGAACTTTTGTCGATGCAGACTTACTTGGCACAGCGACAATCAATGGCGCCAGAAGCACTGCAGTAGTCGACTTTAATACAGGGCTTTCTGAATTCTATTCACTAGGTTTTCAGTGGGAAGCACAGGATCTATTTCTTTATTCAGAGTATGCTCGTTTTGTTACCGAAGAAGATATATATAAAGATTTATGGGGCTCATACCTGACCTTGGGTTACTTTTTTATCGAGAATCAACTAGCAAGTCACTTTACTTATGCCCATTCCGAGCATGAATCCTCTGTATTTCCGGGTTACCAGAACAGCTATGAATTGGGCATTAATTATTATCTCAATGACTTTACTGTTTTTAAAATCAGCGGACTGAGAGTCAATACATGGCAAGGTCCGGGCCGTTTTGTAGCCTCAGATATAAACGATATTAGCCTTGGCGGGCTCATTGATCGAGTATCTTATGACGCTTACATAGGACGAGCCATAGTAGCCATCATCTTCTAGACTATCGTCTATATGATTTTTTTAGACCTAAGCTTTTTCATTAAAAAATACGATAAGTTAGCACATGAAAAATGAAGTTAAAAAACTCAAGTCCATTGTCCCAAAAAGACAGATCTTTTTTGCAAGCATACTGACTTTGGGAACCATTTTTCAGTTGAGCTATCAATCTATAAAGAACTTAAATAACATCAAAGAAATTGAAAATAAGCATTTTCCTCTTTTAGAGTTCAGCGCGATTAGCCTGCGCCTTCAAGAACAAATTGCGGATGGAATTGTTATCACTTCTTATGAAGATTCTGAACAAGAAATCACTAAACTAGAAACTCTGAGCCAAACCCTAAATGACGTGCTTGAAGAATACCAAGACTTGGCTTCTAAAATGAAAACTGAAAAGAGTATTATCCAGAATATGAATCGTGACGAGTTGAGCCAGCTTGAAATCAGTGCATTTACTTATTTGCGACTTGGAGAGAAGAAAAAAGCACGTGAACTCTTAAAAAGTGAGAATTATCTTAAGCTCAGAAATGAATTCACTGAAAACATCCAGAGTCTTGCCGAACATTTTAGTTTGCTAAGAGAAGAACTCATCTCGAAGCAACAAAGGGATTTAGAACTCGATTTGATTTTTATTATTGCTTCGGTTTTAACGATTTTAGTTCTGTGGTTCTTAGTTTTAAAATCATTTCAACACAATATTGAGAAAAATCAAAAAACAGAAGATCAACTCGAGCAAGCTCGCTTGCAATCGGTACATACTTCAAAACTTGCTGCCATTGGAGAAATGGCAGGGCAAATTGCACATGAAATCAATACTCCCCTTGCTGCTATTGTGCTCAATACCGAATCAACAATGAGAAAGTTAAAAAAAGAAAAGCCTGATTTTGAGCAAATCTTTAAAAAACTAGAAAATATCATTAAAGTGACCGAACGAATTTCTAAAATTATCAATTCTTTGAAAAAGTTTTCTCGGGACAATCAAAAAGAGGTAGTAACTCGTGCAGAGGTTCAAGAACTGGTTGATGACACCCTACTCTTATGTGCGGAGAGAATGAAAAGAAAAGAAATTCAATTTGTTTATAAAATGCAAGAGGGCCTAGCCACAGAACGAGTCGAATGCAATCAAAGTGAAATCTCGCAAATCTTAATCAATTTGCTCAATAATGCATCTGATGAAATTGAAAGCCATGCAGAGAAGTGGATTCAAATGAATATCTATAAATCAGATAAAGAGATTCATTTTGCAATCACTGACTCGGGTAAGGGAATTCCAGAGGATATCTTAAAAAAGATTTTTCAGCCTTATTTTACCACCAAGGACAGAGACAAAGGAACTGGCCTTGGACTCTCGATTTCGAAAAAACTTGCACAAAAAAACAATGGCGACTTGGTTTATGATCATGATGCAGAGAATCCCTGTTTTTTTTTGATTTAAAATAGCAAAAGTAAAGCCGAGACCGCCGTAGCTTAAAAAGAAGTGCAATTTTTCAATTCTCTGACTAATATACTTTTATGATTTTGTTGATCGTCTTTTTCTTGGTTCACACTACTGCAGTGGCTATGGAGACCCCGATGTCCATCCCAGAGCAGAGATACTACTACACGGTTGAAGATGGTGAGGACTATCTTTTTGCTGTAGCAATTAAACTCTATGGCGACTCAAAATATGAAAGAAAACTCGCTCTCTGGAATCGCATGGTTTCCCCTTATAAAGTCAAACCTGGTCAAAAATTGATTTTAAAAGAACCGCCAAAGTTAAGCAGTGCGAAAGGAAATCTCTTGTTGCTAAAGCATTATTCTAAAGTCTACCAACAAAGTAAAAAAAATATTACTACTGTATATCGTAAAATTGCTCAAACTCCATTGTCAGAAGTTATTCAAGATAATGCAAAAGTGGCAAAAAAAGAGAAAATGCAAACGGAATCTTCCTATGCTTTTCGCCTCAGCCATGGTGTTCAAAGCTTAAGCCAAGTAGCTCAGATTCTATACGGCGATGCAAGTTTATGGCCCGAAATTGCTGAGTGGAATCAAATGCAGGCTCAAGACGCTGTCTATGGTCAGGTATTAAAAATACAAAAAGCTCCCACTCGAAGTCTAGCTGAAGGATATCGAATAGTTATTGGCAAGGAACTTCAGGTTCAAGAAAGCGAATTATTTTGGCAGCAAGAAGAAAAACCACTTCGTTATCGAGCCAAAAATTTCAATCGATTGCTTGAAAACTATTGAATCTCATCTTGTTTTTTTACAAAGCTTTGAATCAACATATCCCAAACATATAGGTTTTTTTCTTTCCACCGAGCAAGCCCAATTTGCGGCTTGTCTTTGAACTTGGTCTCGGCAGTATAGGTCGAAAAAAGCCGATCCCATAGGCTCAAACAAAAACCGAAGTTGCTATTGCTCTCTTCTAAGTCTGTAGAGTGATGAATTCGATGCATATCAGGAGTTACAATAAGATACCTTAAATATCTGTCCCATTTTTCAGGAATGCGAAAATTTCCATGATTGAACATCGCGCTGGAGTTTAAAAGAATCTCAAAAAACAATACGCTTTCTGCACTGATTCCAAACAAGAAAATAAAGAAAAACTTGTAGAGCATTGAAAAAAGGATCTCAACAGGGTGAAAGCGCAAAGCTGAACTTACATCAATATGGGGATCCGCATGATGAAGAGCATGAAATCTCCACAAAATGGGAAGATGATGAGTCAATTTGTGCTGAAAATAAATTACAAGATCCATCAAAGCAATTCCAATTGGTATTTCAAGGTACCATGGAAGCCAATCTGCAACAGCAATAGGACTGAGACTATGCTCCCAAATCTTATCGGCCCAAGCAACTGCCAAAAGAGGAAAGAGAATTCGCAGCAATAGGTTGTCTACAGCAACCAACAAAAAGTTATGAATAAAGCGAGGCCATTTCTTTGGATATTTTATTTTAGGTATGCTTTGCTCAAGAGCGAAAATGATTAGAAAGCTGGTGATAAAGAAAAAAATGCGCAGTTCTGTTTCCATAAGCTTATATTACTTTAAAAAAGCGAGGCGAGCCATTGATTCCAGTTATCTTCAGGTGCCATAACCATAAACCAAATGATTAAAATATGAACCATATGGTGAACCATTTGATCGGCTCCTAAACTATTCCAAAAACTTTTTTGTCTAGCGTCATTATAACGGCCAAAAAAGCGATTCGATGCCTTCATTCTATCGATGACAAAATGAGATACAAAGTCAAATACAGCCAACCACCAAAACATTGGTGTAAAAATCATAACGATTATAAATGTTATAAATCCATGAACAGCACTATGGCTCATCAATGGCCAAAAGAAGCCCCAATCTTGACGAAACTTTTGCAGCATATAGGAAGTCTGCAGGGGAAAATCTGCAACAAAGTGTTTGATTTGAAAAAGCATTAACAATAGCAGAGTTTTTTTAGTCATTTTGCCTCTTCGCTGATTACATAGCTGTATTACTTTATCGGTCTCGCTGGCCTAAAGCTTAACTGATATAAACTGCTCCCTTTTGTTTCACTTCGGACGTCCGTCCGAGAGCATATAAGTATTTAAAATGTTTAGTATACTTTGTCCGAGATTCTTAAAAATTTGGGGCATTTTCGGATCAGTATTCTAGATCATTGAAATTGCAATTGAATTCAGGCAAAAAAGTGAAACAAAAGGGAGCAGCTATTGGTAGCTAACGCAGTGTCTAAGAATGAGAACTCCTTTTCTATTCATAGAGAAATATATAAGTTCTGAGTGACTCAAAAGGAGAGAGTTTTGGTTTCTAAAATATTTGATGAAAATAAATGGCAAAAAATAGAAGAATTTTCATTTCAAGACATTACCTACCATCGAGCTAAAGACTTGGGCTGTGTGCGAATCGCCTTTCACAGGCCCGAAGTTCGCAATGCATTTCGCCCACAAACTGTAGATGAACTCTGTTCTGCTTTAGAACATGCAAGGTGCTCAAGCGACATCGGCTGTGTTTTGATCACCGGCAATGGCCCCTCACCCAAAGACGAGGGCTGGGCCTTTTGCTCAGGTGGAGATCAAAGAATTCGCGGTAAAGATGGTTATCAATATGGCCCTCCAGGTCAGTTGGGCCGTCTACATATTTTAGAAGCGCAGAGAATCATTCGCTTTATGCCCAAAGTCGTGATTGCTGTGGTGCCCGGCTGGGCTGTTGGCGGTGGGCATAGTTTGCATGTAGTTTGTGATTTGACGCTTGCAAGCCGCGAACATGCCATTTTTAAACAAACAGATCCTGATGTTGCCAGCTTTGACTCTGGCTATGGCTCTGCCTACTTGGCCAAAATGGTTGGGCAAAAAAGAGCACGTGAAATCTTTTTTTTGGGCCGCAACTATTCTGCGCAAGAAGCTTTAGAAATGGGTATGGTCAATGCTGTCGTTGCTCATGAAAAACTCGAAGATGTAGCACTTGAGTGGGCCAGTGAAATCACTAGCAAAAGTCCCACTGCGATTCGAATGCTAAAATATGGCTTTAACCTAGTTGATGATGGATTGGTTGGCCAGCAGCTCTTTGCTGGCGAAGCAACTCGCTTAGCTTATTCTAGTGAAGAAGCCGATGAGGGACGAAAAGCTTTTTTAGAGAAAAGAGACAAAAATTTTAGCAAGTTCCCATGGCATTTCTAGATCTCTACAAAAAACATAGTTTCGCACAAGTCATTGATTTACCAAAGGACTATGAAATTTTAGATTTCAGCCAAAATGTACTGAAATCTACAAAAAACTATAGCATTGGCAAATTTGATGAACATCGGCCCTATCTCTATACAGCAGAGTTGTTTGCCCAACAGAGAAATATTCATATGGGCATTGATATTGGCTGCCCTGTTGGAACCCCTGTGTTTAGTTTTTGGCAAGCGAAAGTCTATTGCAAAGACTATCACTCGGCTCAGGGAGACTATGGTTATACTCTTATCTTAGAATATCAAATTTCTAACCTATCTTTGTGGGTACTCTATGGACATTTGGCAAAGAAGGGCTGGGATCAACTAGAGCCAGGACAAAGCATTGAAAAAAGACAAAATTTTTGTTTTGTAGGAGATGAAAATGAAAATGGCGGCTGGCCCCCACATTTGCACTTTCAAGTTTCGAAAAAAAAGCCCAGCACTTGTGATATGCCGGGCGCAGTTTCAAAGTCACAATATCAAGATGTAATCAAAGACTACTTAGATCCAAGAAGCATCTTGGGGCCGGTCTATTAATCACAGATAAAGTTTCTCTGTTTGGTTCTTAACTTTAAGCTCCATGACTCAAGTTCTCCATCATAAGCATTGAGTACGTCAGCTACTTTTAAGCTCCACTTGCCCTTTGCTCCTTTACCAACAAAAGTCGAAAGATCTCCTTCTGGCTTGGTTTGTGATGCTTGGTTTCCGTAAACTGTACGAATATCATTCGTGCTACCGCCACTTTCGTTATGCAAAAGAAGGCTTGTTCCATCTGGTGCAATCAAACTCAGCTGAAGATCTCCTATATAAGTGTGCTCTATCTCTACTCCGACACCAAGAATCTCAAGAACTTCATCTCCTTCAGGTAAATCAACATCAATACTTGATTTGACACCATCTAAATCATTGTCGGGTATATTTAGAAAAGGGGTGACCTTCGCTTCGTAAAAGTTAGCTCGTCCTAAAGCAAGCACTTGTTTGTGAAGCTTTTCATTAATTAGCAGCGAAATCTCTAGCTGCGAACCACATGCTGCATCTGTGTGAATTTCATAGTTGATTGAAATTGCTATAGATTCACCTTGGTTTAGTCTCGGAATAGAAATGCTTTGCACGTTCAAATTCGCATGACTTGCAGATACAGATAGCTGTGTTGCCTCACTGGCTTGATTGCCTGAGTTTTTCACTTGCAAACTCAAACTGTAAGTCTCACCTGGTTCTGCATATGGGTCTCCGTCACCTTGAACTTCACTATGAATAAAATCAAGCAGCTCAAGCCTTGAAGAGGCTTCAAAAAAGTTACCATAGCGATCTATGTACTCACGAATGTGAGTGATAAACATCCCTCGGTTTCTTGAGCTTGCGCTGGTGCAACCTCCGCAGTGATGTAGTCCGATCAATCTATGAGTGTATTTACTAAATACAGGTGAGCCAGAATTTCCCCCCAAGGTCTCAACGATATAGTGTAGCGAATACTCTCCGGTAAAATCCAAAACCCCTTCAGAAACAAATTTTGGCTCACCTTGAGGATGTCCAATAATATAAATGTCTTTTGTGTTTTGAATCACTTCATGATTTAGCTCCATTTCTAGAATTGGCTTGCTTGACAATTCATCAACATTTTCGGTTTTTACTTTAGCAAAGGTGAAATCGAGATCTTCCATATCTCTTGAAGTACAATTTTTGTAAGGGCTTGATACATATGTTGCGGCATCGCTGCCATCACAATAAAAGCCTTCACTTTGAATTGGCAATTCACCTGTAAGACCTTCTTGGCAAGAGTTATGTTGGTAGTTAAAAACAAATTCAACATTACGACAACTGCTTTTGGTCTTAATACAGTGTTGATTGGTTAAAACAAAACCTTGTGATGATACCAATGAGCCAGAACACCACGAACCAGATCCATATTGATCAATGGTCAATACAGCGACTGTAGACTCTGCATTATTGGCAATTTGTTCGTTTTCAAATTCTTGCCCAGGTAAGTAACAAGAAACTGATCGAAATGGTCCTGCCACAGGCATATTACAAACTGACTTTGCTCCTGGCTCTCTCATCGCATTGCCAGGAAGGTATTCACCAACAAAGACTTTGTTGATTTGAAAGTGTGAATTGCCACTGTCTGTGCCCTGCCACTCTAAGTAGGCGGTACTTCCAGGAATTGTAATAGACCAAAAGCTACCATCATTATGTGGCCCGCTTGCTTTGATATTTTGGCGTAAATTATGAAAAGCATCATATATTTTCAGCTCCTCACCTTGGGCCAAATGAAAATTTACGAAATGGAGTTTTAAAAATTTTGCTCCTTTGCGAAAAACAGAATTCTTCCAAATTGCTTTGCCCGAAATATGCTTCATACTGATTCCCTCTTGCAGAAGTCCAATCGGATTTTCTAAGTTTTCTGCTTGCCCAGCGTGGCTCTTGCCCAGCTCTACTGGGTCGATTTGTCGAAAAGCTTGCGCAGAAGAAAAAATAGCGAGAATCGCTATTAAAACGATACGTGATTTCATGATACATCCTTGTTGATTGCTGATGCGGGCTCTAACTCCTAAGCCCAATATTCCCCTGCTTATATTAGTGCAATTTGTCTAACAAAACTCAAAGAAAAAGCGAATCATGACCTAATGCTTCGAATCTTTTTGGTGTCATTTATGAACTAAAAGAAGCATTCTATATAAAGCAATGAAGAAAAATTTATGGAAGAGAATTTATAGAATTTTTATGTTACTCTTGATTTCTTTTTTGGTCTACAAAAGGGCGCCTTTGTATTGGCAAGAGTGGAATATGGAGGGTAAGCAAGTGCAAAGCTTCTCTGTATTAAACTTAAAGGGCCAAAAAGTTAAGATTCCAAAAGAAAGCAAAAATTCTATTTTTATTTTTTGGGCCTGGTGGTGTGGACCATGCAAAATTGAGCTGAGTCGTTATCGGTCAGCAGTTAACAATGGCGAATTGGATTCTCAAAGAATCTACAGTGTTCATCTTGGTGATACACAAAGCAAAGTAATCGAAGAGATCAAAAAACTCAAACTTCCATTTAAAAATTATCATGACCCTGGACATATTTCCTCTCGAATTTTTTCGATTGCAGCCACCCCCACGGTAGTGCATCTTGATGAAAAAAATAAGATTCAATGGATCGGATCAGGTGTCAGTCCCACCTCAATATGGCGAGCCATATCGCATTTGAATAACAAGGAACCATGAAGACCCAAAATGCACTTCTGAATGAACCCGTTGCTAAAACACTTTTGCTAAAAACTCTTCCTATGGCCTGGGGAATTTTTGCTGTCATTGGCTTCAATGTGATCGATACTTATTTTGTTGGTATGATTGGTAAAAAAGAGCTTGCTGCTATTAGCTTTACTTTTCCAGTTGTTATGGTCTTTCGAACTCTTTCATTGGGTTTGAGTGCTGCCACATCCTCGGTTATTTCAAGAGCTCTAGGAGAAGGTGATTTTCCAAAAGTACAAAGGCTAGCAACACACAGTATTCTTCTGTCTCTATGCATAGTTCTTCTCTTTATCTTATTAGGAGTGTTTAGTATCAATCCTTTGTTTCGAGCTTTAGGCGCAGAGGATGAAATTCTTCAATTGGTTCGACAATATATGTTACCTTGGTATTTGGGAATGAGCTTCGTTGTCATCCCCATGGTTGGAAATGGCGCCATACGTGCCACCGGAGATATGACCACACCAAGTATTATTATGACGATTGCAGGTGGTGTGAACCTCATTCTCGATCCTATTTTTATTTTTGGTTTTCTCTTTATTCCCGCAATGGGAATTCAAGGAGCTGCTTTTGCAACCATACTCTCAAATGCTTTTACTTTGATTGCTGCTCTCTACTATCTTAGAAAACTCAAAATGCTCGCCTTTCAAAACATTGAGTTAAAAAGATTTAAAGAATCATCTAAAGAGCTTTTACGTATCGGCATACCAGCAGGAGTAACCAATTTGATCACTCCCCTTTCAATTGGTATTGTCACAGCATTGGTTGCTCGTTATGGAGAAGATGCTGTGGCCGGCTTTGGTGTTGCCTCTCGAATCGAGTCTCTTGGTATTATTCCAATTTTGGCACTCTCTGCTACCATAGGACCTTTTGTTGGTCAAAACTGGGGAGCCAAGCAAACCGATCGAATGAAAAAGGCTATCTTTTTTAGCTTTCGCGCTTCTATTGCTTGGTCTCTTTATCTTGCTCTTGCCTTTTTCTTTTTTGGTGATTTTTTGATGAGTCTTTTTACTCAAGATCCGAAAGTCATTCAAATCGGCGAAGACTATCTGAAACTGATTTGTTTCTCCCTTGGTTTTCAAGGCATACTTTTTCAAACTAATGCCAGCTTTAATGCTCTTGGTAGGCCACTTTTATCAACCATGCTCTCTTCGTTTCGAATGTTTGTCTTCTATATCCCTGTATCTCTTACACTGATGTATTTCTATGGTTTAGAAGGTATTTTTTGGGGAGCTGTTGTTTCCAATTTATCAGCCGGATGCATCTCCTACTTACTAGTAAAAAAACTTTATTGTAGCTGAAAATTAGGTTAGATATTCAAGAATGCCTCAAACTGAAAAAATTCGTATCCTGTGCTTTCTATCTGTTTTTATTCTTGCCATGCTTTTGCTTTGGTCCAAACCCATCGAATATGGCCTTGATATAAAAGGCGGGTCCTACTTTACAATCTTTTTAAACGCAGAAGAATACTTTTTAGAACAACAAGAAGAACTCAGAGACCAATTGGTCGAAAAATATCAAATCTCGAAAAACCAAATCGATTTGGTCTCTGAATTTGATCAAAATCTCTACCGAATTCATGTTCCGACGAACAAATCTGAATCGCTTCTGTTTCTTGAAGAGAGATATCCGAGTTGGAAAATCAGAGAGCAAAACGATAAGATGACTACATTTGTTCAGGACGCTAACTACATTCAAACTCGCAAAACACAGTTGCTCGAAAGTAGCATTTCTCATTTGCGTAGACGAATTGATGTTTTTGGTATGAAAGAGGCATTAATACAGTCCAAATCAAATCAAGAAATTATTTTACAAATCCCTGGTGAAGAGCCAGATCCAGAGCTATATAAATCCATTTTGAAGCAAGAAAAACTAAAAGTGCAACTCATTGATCAACAAGACCAAAGCTATGGTGAAGTCTATCTTACTGGTGAAAATATAGTTGATGCTTTTGTTAGTTTTAGTCCACAAGGCAAGCCCGAAGTTTCTCTTGAACTCGATGCAAAAGGCGCAGAGTCTTTTTTTCGTCTTACCAATCAAAATATAGGCAAAGATTTTGCTTTTATTGTTGACGAAAAAATTGAGAGCATTCTCAATATCGACCAAGCAGTTAGTGGAAAATATGTTCGCATTGTCTTCGGATCGAATGACTCAAAGCAAGTTTTAGAAGAGGCCAGTATTATGAGTCAGTTGCTCAAATCAGGGAGCCTTCCTGTCAGCCTTGAAATTGCTTCATTTCGCCAAGTTGGCCCGAATTTAGGCCAAGACTCTATCGAACGAGCAAAGAATGCTTTTCTAATTGCACTCCTT
>CAZZCP010000012.1:21521-23240 GCA_964653235.1 uncultured Pseudobdellovibrionaceae bacterium
ATTCTTACTTGTTTACTACAAGATAAAGGGCCTCTTTACTTGTATTGTACTTCTTGCTAATTTTCTTTTGCTTTTATCATGCTTTGCACTGCTTGATGCCAATCTTTCGATTCCAGGTATTGCCGGTATGATTCTAACAATTGGCATGTCTGTAGATGCTAGCATTTTGCTCTATGAAAGATGGAAAGAGAAGCCAAACTTGAGCAGCTCTGAGCTTTTTGCCTCTGTTCGCTCTGCACTGATTGATGCCAATGTCACCACCATTCTTGCGGCCTTGGTTCTTCTTTATTTTACTGACGGACCCATTCGTGGCTTTTCTATCAGTCTGGCCTTAGGAATTTTGACGACACTTTTTTGTATCTTTTTTCTTCTAAGACCCATGCTATTTATTTTTTCAAATTTTTCAAAGAATGTTCAATTAGAGTCTTCAAGCAGCTAACTTTTTTAAGTAGGAAGAGGTGTAGATTTTTTTAAGTTGTTCGACACTAACCTTATCATTGCAGTTTTCATTGATTTCATGAAAGAAGTTAAATATTTCTCGGTCTTGAATCATATCCTTTTGTTGTAAAAGAATATGCCCCAGTTTTTGCATTAAAATATCAAAGCTTGGATCATAACCCAACAACTCAGCTCTCTGTTCATTAAAGCCCATACACTTGTCTGTGACAAAAACAGCTCCTTGATAGGACTCATCCATTGACGTATCTAAAGGGTCAAAGCTCCAAGCCATTTGATTGCTCAGCAAATTCGCTTTCACAAAAAAAATACGAATCCCATCTATAGGACTGCCCCAAGACAGTAGTTGTTTGACATTATCTTGATCAACTAGAGCAAGCTTATGGTCAGAAACGATTCTTTGACCACTTCCAACCCGAGTAAATTCAATTCCATATCTTTCAAACTTTGAAGATGTACGTTTCACGAAAAATTCAACGTCGGTATTGTTGAACTTCGTTGATTTTACTCGAAATATCTGAATAGGCAGTTGAAAATAGATGTTCGCCATATTTCTTTATCGGTTTAGGGATAAAAAAAGTGAGGAGGCATTTAGCCTCCTCAACGAATTCTTGATTTAAGATCCTATTGGGTCGCATTGGGACGTCTAGGATTCGGTCTTTGACGCGGGTTTGGTCTTGGACGCGGGTTTGGTCTTGGACGCGGGTTTGGTCTTGGACGCGGGTTCGGTCTTGGACGCGGATTCGGTCTTGGACGCGGGTTTGGTCTTGGACGCGGGTTCGGTCTTGGACGCGGATTCGGTCTTGGACGCGGATTCGGTCTAGTATTAGGAACACATCTCCCATTTCTAAAGTGATAGCCGTGATCACATCTTCTTGGACGATGACGGCTCACACAACGACCAGAGCGATGATCGTAGTAGGTGCCATAGCCGCAGTTGCGACGATTTCTTCTCTCACATCTTCCCGTATAGGGATTGTAATAACGATCTCCACGACAACTTCTGTAGCGACGAGAAGGTTCACAACGGCGACGATTGTAGTCCCAATAATAGCCAGCACCACATGAGCGGTAGTTGCTTACACATCTTTGGCGATAGTGATTCCAATGAGTGCCTGCACCACAAACTCTATCTCTATAAGCAGGTACACATCTTAGGCGGCTCCATGACCAACGATATCCCCATCCGCAAGTATAGGTATTGCGAACACAACGACCATAGTAGTTACTGTATCTATAGTTCCACGGACAACGAGGATAAGC
>CAZZCP010000012.1:23250-43947 GCA_964653235.1 uncultured Pseudobdellovibrionaceae bacterium
ATTCCATACACAGCGATTCAAGAAGTGATCATAGTAATGATTAACACCACAACGGTAGGTTCTATAGTTACGACAAGCATTCACATCAGGGTCATAGAATGTTCCGGCAGGGCAACGTCTTAAGTTGCTCTGAACACAATGCCCAATCGTTGCATCCCAATAGTAACCGGGAGGACATGAGTAACCAGCATCACGATCTCGAACTTCGAGGCTAAACTGCTTGCTATTGACTCGGCCCGACTGATCGATGATTTCAAGTACAAAACGTTTTACTTCTTCTTGTCTAGCCCGGCCATCGATTCGAAATTCATCACGAGAATCACGAAATTGAATTTCTAAACCTTCTGGCAAATCACCTGATACCAACTCGCCATCGACTCTACCAATAGTATCGGTCAAACGAATCGTAGTTTCGTATCGACTATCTTTTGTTGCTGTTGGCAGAAATTGGTCGGTCGCAAACCTTGGGTAATCCAAGTCATCATTTACACCACCATTAACACATATTTGCCTTGCTGCTGTTTGATTATTGGCGTCTACAGAGATAGCAACAAAACACCATGAGCCTGAAAATTCGGGTTCACCAAAAAGCTGTATATTCTTGGTGACACTATCACTTGCATACAATCCTGGAGGTAAATCTTCAAAGAACCATTGAACAGGCTCGATTACATTTCCTTCTAGATAGATATTGAATTCATCATAGCTACCATAAGTAAACTGCGCGTCTACTTGATCATAGCTGATAATATATTGATCGGTCTCATCCCCATAATTTTGCGATGCGATTGGGCTCACTTGTGCATAGGCTTTAGACATTAAGCCGAACACAAGGAGACAATTCAAAAGAAATAAGAGACTCCGCCAAGCAAAGCCTCTCCGGCTGTTTTTATCCATTCAATCCCCCCTATAATGATGTAATGGTTTTTTTCTAAACCTTGGTTGAGCAAAGCCTGTACCAATTACAATTGTTATGAAATGGATTGCCTTTCACTAGCGCTGCGTTAGGGAGTGCAAAAAGAAACTATAAAAAAGTCTAGTGTCAAAATGATCAGAGACAGATTGGCCCTATAGGCATTTCAATGAATAAGCAAAATCAGCAAGTTCTTTGACTTTTGAAGTAGAAATTCGAAATCCACTTTCTTTTAAACTCTTTTGAATCAGCTGATGATTTTGTTGCAGACTAAAGTTTTGAAAATCTCTCAAAGACAAAATTCCTCTTTTTGAACTGCTCAATAAAAAGGCTTTTCTTTTGCCACAAGAAAAACTCAAATCACTACTTCTTAAAATAGCAATTTCTTGATTGCCGTGTTGTGTTCGAAAATAAAGCTGTTGCTCTCTTGGGCTCCATAGATTTTGCCATTGCGTACTGGGTGCTGCCACCGCATAGAGAGTCTCAAAACTCTTTTCTACAAATGTAGGAAGATTCATTGAATTCGACTTGCGATCTTTCAACACACTCATTCGTAAAAAGCGAATATTCGACGCATAACTGCGAGCAGGAAGAGAGTTTCTAGAAAAAGGATAACGGGCATAAGTGTACTCATTTGCAACATGATACGGATTATTGGTCAAAGCACGAAAACGCCCAGGGCTATCATCACTCTTGTGAGTAACCAAACGCCCTTTTAAATACTCCACCGTGATGCAATCACCAATTTTATCACAAATTAGATAATGAACATTGGCTGAGATAGGGGAAATTCTCAAAGCTCGTAAAGACTGTAATACCTCATCGACTGTTTGAAAACGATCAAGAATATACTGTATAAACTGAAGCTCATTGATGGATGGCCTAGAATCGGCACTGGGAAACTGAGATTCACTGAGCCATAAGACTTCTGCCATCAATCCTTTTTCATTCATCCCTGAATTAGGAAATTCAATCCCGTATTGATTCATTGTAATACTTGAATAGCGACTTACCCACGAAAAAGAAATATCATCTTTATGATAACGAAAACTACTTTTTTGCAAACCAGCTGGGTTCAAAAAAACGATGGCATTGTCGGTGGTCCAATCATAGTTTTTTGCCATCAATAAATGACCACTTCTCTCTGCTAAAAAACTAGAACAAGCAAGAGAATGAACCAAGGGAGCGAACAATATAAAATAAATTAATCTTCTCATGAAAATATCATGAGATTCCTATCAAAAACTCTCAATGAAGATGGAATAAACTAGACCTATGTCTATTTCACAATGAACTTGTACATATAGGCAATACCGCCGCTCAAAGACTTGTACTCGCCCGAAGAGTAAGAATTGCAAGATAAAACAAAGTCTACAAATTCTTGTCTGCATGGAAACTTCGAAGAAGAAGTCTGCAAGTATTCATAAGACTCTTTACTTCCTGAAACCAAGCCACCGATTCTTGGTAATAATAGTTCTGAATACAAATTATATACCTGGCGAAAGCCAATGATATCGGGCTGGCCAAACTCTAGTACCATAACAACTCCGCCCGATCGAGTGACTCGAGCCAACTCTTTCATTGCTTTTAAAGGCTCTTCAACATTGCGAATTCCGAACGAAATACTACTGATATCAAATTCATCTTCTTTGTAGTTTAAATGGGTCACATCAGCTTGAGCAAATTCAATATCAAGTTGCTTTTTTTGAGCCTTTCCTGGAGCAGGAGCCAGCATTTCTTTACAAAAATCTGTACCAACAACTCGCCCCGATTTGACTTTCTTTTTAAACTCTATAGCCAAATCACCGGTACCGGTTGCACAATCTAAGACACTGTCACCAGGTTTTGCCCCTGAATAAGATACTAGTTTTTTTCTCCATAAATGATGAATGCCAAAAGACAATACACTATTGGCTTGATCATATTTAGGAGCAACTTCTTGAAAGATCTGCTGGATCTTGTCGGCTTTCGGCCCTTGTATTGGGTTCATTGATTGCTCCTTGCATTAGATGAGGGTAGAGTCTGCGGATTTGCGAAATCAAATTTTTATACATATTAAAATCAATAGCTTGTCTTGAATCCGATAAAGCCTTTTCAGGAAAAGGATGAACTTCAACCATCAAACCATCGGCTCCAGCAGCAATTGCAGCCATACTCATCGGTAAAACGAGTTCACGTAGACCGGTTCCATGAGATGGATCAACCACTATCGGAAGCTCTGAGTTTTCTTTTAAATATGCAACACTTCCCAAATCGAGAACATTTCGAGTTTTATTATCAAAACCGCGGATTCCTCTTTCGCAAAGAACCAGATTATGATTTCCACCATTTAAAACATAGTCGGCCGCTTTGAGCCACTCATCGATCGTTGCAGAAAAACCACGCTTTAATAGTACTGCTTTATTGCTACGGCCCAATTCTTTCAACAAACTGTAATTGTACATATTGCGAGAACCGACTTGAAATATATCAACGATTTCATCGAGCTCTTCGATTTGTCTTGGATCAGTGACCTCAGTAATAAAATCCATTTCGGTGCTACTTTTCACCTTTTCAACGATTGGAAAAGCAGCATCTTCTAATCCTTGAAAGCTATCCGGAGAAGTGCGCAGCTTGTAAATTCCGCCGCGAAGAATATCTCCTCCCACTTCTTTGATCCATGTTGCAGTATCGAGAAACTGCTTCTCACTTTCAATCGAACAAGGACCCGCAGTAACAACAAAGTTACCTCCACCGATTTTCTTTTTACCAAACTCTACAATTTTGTGTTTCATATTGCTAAATCCTTGTTTTTCTATATGTATATTCTATAGAAAGAAACAAAAGGATAGAATGTTGACGCATGACAATATAAGGAATGCCCTGTTAGTGCACAGCTTTACTCTAGCCCCTCTGACTCCAAGTAGTTTTATCTTTGCTTTTGAGCGATCTGACAACAAAAAAACAAATTTTGAAATCCATGCGCCCTATTTTGATACAGATCAATTTGAACAGAAAATTGGTTTTTTAAACTGTCTTGAAATGAGCAAAGATAGCATATTGAACGTGCTACAAGAAATCGAAACTCTAAAACCTGAATTTTCTTGGCAAAGATCTCGGCGCGAAGACTTTGAAGATGACTTTGTTCAAATTAAACAAAGAATTGAAAGAAAAGAAAGACTCAAACTCGTTGCTTATTCAGAAAGTCTTTGTAAGAAAGAAATACAGCGAAAAGAGATACTCTATTTATTAAAAAATGCTTTAGCCTGCCATAATGAGCTTTATCCTTATGCTTTCGTTCTAGAAAATGAGGGTATGATTGGATTGAGCCCCGAGATACTATGGCAAAAGCAAGGTAAAGAAATCTTCTCTTATGCCCTGGCAGGTAGCGCTACAGTAGATCGTGCTCAAGAAGAATTCTTGCAAGATCCGAAAGAGAATAAAGAGCACCAATGGGTCATTCAAGACATACTAGAGAGAACCCAAAATCTTGCAGATGCAGAAAAAGGCAAAACAGAAGTTGTCAACTTTGGCAACATACAACACCTTAGAACTAAAATATCTTTTAAAAATGCAAAGAGCACAAAACTCTATGATTGGTTAAAAGTACTTCATCCTACTGCTGCTTTAGGTGGCTACCCGTCTTTTCATGTGCTCAAAGAACTTCGCCAACAAAAAAGCCGCCAACATGTTTTTCGTCATGGAGCCCCTTTTGCTTACGAGTGGAAAGACCAGGCAATCTCTCTGGTTGCCATTCGAAATCTGCAATGGGTAGAAAATATGTGTATCCTTGCTAGTGGTTGTGGAATTGTACAAGAGAGTCAAATCGATAAAGAGTGGCAAGAGTTACAACTTAAGAAGAACAGCATTTTGGAGTATTTGCTTTGATCAATCGAAAACGTGCAGAACAAATTCTAATGCAACTTCGAGAATGGAATGTTGATAGCATTTGCCTTTGTGCTGGAGGTAGAAATGCTCCCTTTGTTGAAGCTTTGATTGATACTGATTTTAAGGTATATACTTTTTTTGATGAAAGAGCTGCCTCCTTCTTTGCTTTAGGAAGAAGTAAATCGACAAACAAAGCTTGCGCAGTAATAACAACCTCGGGCACAGCCGTTGCCGAGCTATTGCCTGCTTGTATAGAAGCCTACTACTCTCATTTACCCGTGGTTTTTATAAGTGGAGACCGACCAGAGATTTTACGTGGTACCAACGCACCACAAACAATTGAACAAAGTATAATATTGCAAGACTATGCTCGAGTTTACGATATCATGGCTCATCAAGAGGTACCGAGAATTCAGTGGAACCAAATTGGACCACTGCACATTAACATATGCTTTGATGAGCCTCTGATTGAAACCGTGCAAGCGATTCACTTTGATGCTTGCCCTTTGGTTCAAGAAAATGAAAAAGTGATCGGTTTAAAGAATGCTCAAGAATTTGTACTCAAGCATCGAAAACCCCTTGTTATTTTAGGTAAAATTCCAAAGACTGATAAAAAAACAGTCAAAGAATTGCTTTTATATTGGCAAAGACCGCTCTATATCGAGGCTGCCAGTGGTCTAAGAGAAGATTCTGATTTGCAAGAACTTGCTTTCAAAGCGGGTGACTTTTATTTAAGCCATTCCAGTTTTTATCAAGAATGGGACTCTATCTTGCGAATTGGCGATGTACCTACTTGTGGCTTTTGGCGCTTACTGGATCTTAAAAAAGTGGAACTTCCCGTTTTACATATCACCAACAAAAAATTTCTAGGTATGCGCTATGGTGAGCTGCTTTATGGAAATATTTCGAATGTGCTTCGCGATCTAAATGCCAATTTTTCTTCTGTATCAGAGTCATTTGCTTTGCAACAAAACAATCTTCACGCCCAACTACAGAAGCTGTTTGAAAGCCACCCCGAATCGGAACCTGCATGGATCTATAAAATTTCTACCCAGATTTCGCATCATGATCACATTTATTTGGGCAACAGTATGCCGATTCGCACTTGGGATTTGGCAGCGCAAACAAACACTTCATTTTCTTCTGTAGAAAGCAATCGAGGAGCCAACGGTATCGATGGGCAGCTCAGTACTTTCTATGGATTTGCCAAAGATATCTCTTGGGCTGTTTTGGGTGACTTAACTTTGCTCTATGATAGCAATGCCCCTTGGATTCTGCACCAGATCAATGCAAAAACAAGAGTGGTTTGTATTAATAACTTTGGCGGCAGAATCTTTGAACGAAAATTTAAAAAAGATTTGTATAAAAACATACACTCCATCGAATTTGAATCTTGGTCTAAGATGTGGAAACTTGAATATTATAAAAACCCGTCGCACTTTCAATTTGATCAAGATCATTGCTTCATTGAGATACAACCAGATCTCAAACAAACCAAAGACTTTTACGATGAGTATGAGGAGATGAAACTGTGATTTATTCTTTGCATGGTTTTTTTGGCAAAAGTGATGACTGGTATCTGTTTGCCGAGTCTCTAAACAGAAAATATGAGCTGGTTTCTCTATGGCAAAAGAGCCACTTGAGTCTTAAAGACTGGGCCAAAGAATTTTACAAAACTACAGAAAGTGATTCTATTCTTATAGCTTACTCTATGGGGGGACGTCTTGCACTACACGCCTTAAGAGAAAATCCAAATCACTATCGCGCTGCTATTTTTTTTTCCACCAATCCTGGACTCATAGAAAATCGAGAAGCACGTCTTGATTGGGAAAAAATGTGGGAAAAGAAAATTCTTCACAATAGCTGGCAAAGCATTCTAAATGATTGGTACTCTCAAGAGATTTTTCAAAATAAGAGATCGAGCTTCTGGCGCTGCGAGATCGATTTTGAGAGAAAGGCACTGGCTCAAGCCATGCGCAATTGGGGGCTATCACAACAAGAAGATTTTCGAAAGTTTTTGCAAACATGTAAAATACCTATTTTGTGGGTCACTGGTGAAGAAGATAAGAAATTTATGGAGATTCACCAAGAACTCAAAAGTCTTTGCCCCAATATTCATTTTCGCACTTGTATGGCAGGGCATCGCATTCCATGGCAAGCCCATAGCGAATGCTTGCAAATTGTAGATGATTTCTTAAAAGGCTATCACCTATGAGTGCTTGGATTCTAGCTCTCAGACCCAAAACTTTGACTGCTGCTTTCGCTCCAGTACTTGTTGCAAGCCTAATTGCTTACAAACAGTTTCCTCAAGATTTTGAATGGATTTATAGTTTTTTAGCCCTTATGACTGCTGTATTTGTTCAAATCGCCACCAATTTTAGCAATGATGCTCTCGACTTCATTAAGGGAGCTGACACCGAAACTCGTATTGGTCCGCAGAGAGTCACACAAAGTGGGCTGATTTCAGCTAAAAATGTTTTAAGGGCTGCCTATCTATGTTTTTTTCTATCTTTTCTTTGCGCCCTGCCTTTGATTTTAAAAGGAGGCACCCTCATTTTAGTTCTTGGAATTGTCTCATTGGTCACTGGCTATGCATATACGGGAGGACCTTTTCCGCTCGCTTACAAAGGATTGGGAGATCTTTTTGTCTTTTTATTTTTTGGATGGGTGGCAAGCCTTGGTCTTTACTATGTTCAAACCATGAGTTTGACTCAGGAAATATGGATTGCAGCCAGTCAAGTTGGGCTTCTGTGCACGGTATTGATCGTGGTCAACAATCTTAGAGATATTGATGGCGACCGCAAAGTGAATAAAAAAACCTTAGCCGTTCGCCTTGGTAAGAAATTTTCAAAGCTCGAAATTTACACTCTTTATATTCTTAACTATCTCTTGCATTTCTACTGGCTAGCAGCGGGCTATATTTGGAGTTTTTTATTGCCTCTACTCGCTGCTCCACTCGCCATTTTGGTTTGCTACAAAATTGCAAAAACAGAGCCCAGCCCAATTTACAACCAATATCTAGCACAAACAGCTGCAGTGCATATGTTGTTTTCACTCCTTCTTAGTATAGGATTTTATTTAGATGGAAATTAAAATCTCTCCCTATGAACTTATAGCCAATACTTCTCTAAACGCAAAGTCAGAGAGCGATGCTCGAAAAGGCATCCTGCTTCGCTATGAACACGAGTCTGAGGTCGGCTATTCTTGTTTAAACACTTGGCCCGAACTGGGCGACCCAGAGCTCGATGAAATTCTTGCTCGCTACAAGAAAGATGGCTTTCAACACAGCCTGCTAAAAACCGCGCTTTTCTTTGCCAAAAGAGATGCAAAGGCTCGCGCCCAAGGGCTTAACTTACTCAAAGGCATTGATTTACCAGCATCTCATTTTCCGCTTGGTAGCCGCAGAAACAAGCTACCCAAGATCGCTCAAGAGTTTCATGTCTGGAAAATCAAAGTTGGCAAAGACCCTGAACAAGAAGCACAAGAATTGTTAAAACTGCATGAAGAAACCAATAAAAATATTGAATGGCGCTTAGATGCCAACGAAAGCTGGACGCAAAAAGAATGGGAAACTTTCATCATGCAATTTGTCGATGCGAAACATCGAATACAGTTTATTGAAGATCCTTTTACTTTCAGTCACAAAAAGTGGCGTGAGTCACAAGAACAGACTAAAGTTGCTTTTGCGCTTGATAGACAACTGCATCTTGAAGATGCCGAACTTGAACATGTAATGGTTCTTAAGCCTGCAATACATCATTACGAATCTTTCTTGATCCCCTTTTGCCGAAAAAGTAAGAGCTTTTTTATTACCGACTATATGGGGCACCCACTGGGGCAAGTACAAGCCGCTTGGGTTGCGGGGAATCTTAAAAAAGACTTTCGCAACAAAATATTGAGTTGCGGTTACCTGAGTCATTTTCTTTTTGAGCCTAATCTTTATTCCGATATGCTACGAGTTGAGAAAGAAAAATTGATACCGCGAAAAAATCAATTTGGTTTTGGCTTTGATGAAATATTGGAGAAAGAAAATTGGATTGCCATTCCATAGTCAATTGGAAAACCGGAGAGCATCACCTCCACCTTCCTTCTGAATACCCAAAAACAAATCAAGAACTCTTTTACATTCCAAGCTCAGGAACTACAAGTAAGCACAATTATGTAGGCCACAGCATTGAAGGCTTTTTAGAATCTGCAAAAACTGTAAATTCATTTCTAGGTCTTGATCAAAATGATCAATGGGCGGTGATGCTTCCTGATACCAGTGTTGCCACTCTTGCAATACATGCCAGAGCCTATTTATCAGCTGCTAAAATTAGTAATTTGAATTCTGACACAAGTGTTGTTTCTATGGTCCCAACTCAACTCTATGACCTTTGCCAAAAACCTGATGTCTTACCAAGTCAATCACTTCGTTACGTCTTAGTTGGCGGTGCTCACCTTAGGCCAGAGCTGTATTTTAGAGCACGTAAAATCGGCTGGCCGGTTTTGCCGACCTTCGGCAGTACAGAACTTGCATCAAGTATTGCCATTGCCTCTCCTGAAAGTCTAAAAAATCCTCAAGAGTATCCAAGATTGCAAATACTAGAGCACATTGAAGTACGCAGTGATGATCATGACCAGCTCTCCTTTCGCTCAAAATCGCTATTTCAGCACAGTGTTCGTAAAGTCAGCCCTTCGGAATTTGAAATACAAGAGCCGAAGCCAGGTGAGTTTTGGCAAAGTCAAGATTTTGGCAATGTGACTGAAAATCATATTGAAGTCTATGGCCGCAAACAAGACTTCGCGATTCGCAATGGTTGGAATATCAACCTACACCTACTTGAACAGCGAGTTGCAGAGCAATTTCAAATCGATAACTTTTGTTTGCTTGCTCTCGATGATGAGCGCCAAGGAGCTAAAATAGTATTGGTTCATGAAGATTTGCTTGAAGCCAATGCCATTTTAAACTGGAAGCCGCAAGAAGGTAGAATCGATCAAGTTCTTAAAGTAGACAAACTTCCGCGAAACTCCATGGGAAAGATACTAAAAAAACAACTGATCGAAACTTTGAGTTAGACTTTGTATCTTTGCAATGCCGATTTTACTTCACTCGGAGTGGCTCTCTTTTGAGAGCTTTTCTTATCAACAAATACATGCAAACTATGAATTTGAAAGTAGATATCCTCTCCATGAAAAATTCTAGTATGCAAAGCAAAAGAACTTTCTCCCATTTGTTGAACCAAGAGCTTAGAAACATACTTTTGCCCGGCATAGACTGGGCGAAAGTATTCGATATCAAATTTTTTTAATGGAACAGCCCATTCCGGGTTTTGAAACCAATTTTGCCAAGAAAACCCCATCTCTTGAACAAAAGCCTCATAGGTTCGATGAAACAAATCTCCAGCCCGAGCAAAAAACAAAACCCCAGCTGGGTCACATTCATAAAAATACACTTCTAGTTCTTTCTGAAATTCAGCCATAAGCCATTCTAAAACTTGCACAAAAAGAGTAAAGCTTTTTGAAACAGCTGCATTGCATCTTCTTATTGAGTTTCTTGCTTTTTTTTCGTTTCCTGCACAATATGAAGCTTTCTATATTGAGGGTTCATAATGGAAATCGACATCGAAAAAGATTTTCCTAGTCACTTGCCTAAACTTCGCAATCTTTATGAAGACTTGTTTGCAGGTGGCAAAGGTTTTCGCGCTCGCTTGGTCTCTGAGGTAAGCGAGTATTTTGATCACTCCCAAGAAAATATTGATCTACTTTGTCGAAGCGTCGAATATATGCACAACGCAAGCCTTTTGCACGATGATTTAATTGATCAATCACCGCTTCGGCGCAACAAAACCTCTGCATGGCTTAAATACAGTGCCGAATATGCTGTCTTGGCTGGAGATTTTTTGCTAGCTCGGGTGATCTATCTTTTAAGCCAAACTGGTAACTTAAAACTGGTTGAATACACTTCTGTTGCAATCGGCCAATTGGTTGAAGGAGAATGGCTCCAAGATGCAGTCATAGAGGAGAAAAACCGAAGTCTTGAAAAACTAAATCTTGTGCACGACCGTAAAACTTCATCACTGATTAAATGGTGCTTGCGAGCTCCTTTTTATCTTGAAAATCAGAATGAGCCCAAACTTCATGAACTACTTGATCTGATTGGCAGCCAACTTGGAATTCTTTTTCAAAGAGCCGATGATTTGCTCGATTTTAATATCCGCAATCAAGAAGGCAAAGCTCTATTGGGAGACTTAAAGTCAGGCTATTTCAATTCGGTCGCCTGTCACCTGGCTACAGATTTAAAAGAAGCACAAATTCAAGATTTCTTTCAAATTAAAGAAATTCACGAGCTTGAAGAATTTTTTGGAAATGAGTATCAGAAAAAAATCGAAGAATTTGACGCAATGAATTTTGATTACATCAGAAGTTATCAAGAAAATTTAAAACGACTAAAAGAAGTTTTATCTGAACAAAAGAAGCCCCTGATTGAAAAACTGGAGCTTCTTCCAGATTTATTGTATTGGCGAAAATTACCAATATCTTAGTGAATGGTCCAAAAATGCTTCAGAGGGTCGACTTTGTGTGAGTTGCTGGGCATATCTTGCGAATTCAAGTTGCCACAATCTTCATCTCTTAAAATGTCTCTCTCTAAATCATTCTCGAAGTATACTTGTTGTGAATGAAATTTTTTTGTAAAGTTTTGCAAGAATTTTAACATTCTGTAATCCTCTTAGTATTGTGTTGTAGTTCATTTAAATAATGCAATTCTAGTTCCAAAAAGGAGCCTAATTTGTCAGCAATTTTTGCAATCGATTATGGAACGTCCAATTCACTCATTTGCCTGGCCAATAAAGAAAGAGTCTTTCCCTTGGCACAGGTAGACAAAGACTCTTCAAAACCAGAAATTCTAAAAAGCTGGATGTATTTTCAAGAATCGAAAAAGCCTATCTTTGGTGAAAGCGCACTCCGCGTATATAGCGAAGATCCTACACAAGGAAGATTGCTTCGATCATTAAAGGCTTTCCTTCCTGATGCAGCATTTGAAGGTACATGGATTGATGGACAATACGTGAAGTTCGAAGAACTTCTCGGCCGCTTTTTAAGAGAACTCAAACTACGGGCTGAAAAAGAATACCAAATGAAATCAAATCAACTGCTTTTAGGCAGACCAGCCATTTACCACCCTGACCCAAAGCTCGATCAACTGGCAGTGAATCGAATGACAAAGGCAGCAGAGCTTGCCGGCTTTGAGGGTATTCAGTTTTATCCCGAGCCTCTGGCCGCAGCACATATGATTGATTTACAAGAAGAGAGTTTGGCATTGATTGCCGACTTTGGTGCCGGTACCTCCGATTTTAGTTTGATACGTTTCTGCCCCAGAGATGAAATGGAAGTTCTTGGAGTATCTGGAATATCCGTTGCCGGTGATAAGTTTGATGGAAGTATTATGCAACACTTTATCGCCAAGCATTTTGCTGCCGACTTACGCTATCGCCTGCCAATGAGTGATAATACACTTAAAATGCCAAATGATATTTTATTCAAACTGAGATCTCCGCACGAAATGATCATGATGAGCAAAACAGATGTATTGCCATTTTTGCGCGAGCTTGAAAATACCCAGATTTCTGATGCAGACAAAGATCACTTAGATGCCTTGATCATTCTGCTTGAAGACTATTTGGGCTTTCAAATCTACTCTGAAATTGAAAAAACAAAAATTAATCTCAGTGAAAATAAAATGTCTGAATTTTCATATGATTACCCTGGTATTTTGATTCGTGAATGGATTGAGCAAGAAAGCTTTATAGAAAATAGTATGGATAAAATAGAGCAAATCATGAATTGTTTAGATGAAGTTTTTCTTCAAAGTGGTATTGCCGAAAATAAAGTTGAACAACTTTTTACAACAGGGGGTACCAGTCAATTGCCCCACTTAAAGACAGCACTAAAAAAGAATTTTCCACAGTTTCAAGATCTACAAACTTTTCAATCTGTAATTCAAGGACTGGGAAAAAAAGCGCAAAAGATAGCCCATGCCCTATAAAGACTTTTCGTTCCAATGTTGTAAAGAAGAAGAACTCGATTGCTTTCTGATTCAGGAGCTCGATAAAAAAGGTTTTTTATTTTCAAAAAAGAAAATCAAAGCTTTAATGAATCGAGGATTTATCTTTGTCAACCGCAAGAAGGTTTTAAGATTACCCTATCGTTTAAAAGACAAAGATCAAGTTCGTTTAAGATTCAACCCGAAACAAATTGAGCAAAAAAATCTGATTGTAAAATTCGAATTGCGAAAGACCGATATATTGTTTGAAGATGAATTCTTGATAGCGGTCAATAAGCCAGCTGGTCTTCCATCACAGGCAACGCTCGATCCAACTCGCGACCATATGTATGCAGCAACACAAAGATATCTAAAAAATACTTATGTTGGTCTTCATCACCGTCTCGATCGCGATACCTCAGGGGTTTTGCTTATGACAAAAAAGAAATCGGCCAATGCTCCCATTGCGAAGCTCTTCTCACAAAGAGAAATCCATAAAACCTATCTTTGTCTCTGCGCAAAACCCCTCAAAGAGAAATGGCAACGAAAATCCTATCTAAAAAAAGAAAAAATGAAAGTCATCGAAACGAAAAGCGGAGGAGATTTGGCCATTACAGATTTTGAGACTATTGCGAGTAGCAACAACCTTAGCCTTGTTCAAGCCAAACCCAAAACCGGTCGAATGCATCAAATCAGGGTCCATTGCCAGGCAGAAAAAATTCCAATTCTTGGCGACTCTCTATACGGCAGTATCGAAAATGATCAGCGCTGTGTTGGCAGAAACATAAAGCGCTGTATGCTTCATGCCTATCAACTAGAATTTGAACATTTTCAGAGTCGAGAGAAAATCAAGATTCAAGCCAATCTCCCAGCTGACTTTGAAAATCTTGTACATGAGAGATGGGGCGATGCTTTACAATATTAGTATCACCCAACTGCAATACATCATTGCCATAGAGAAATATGGAAATTTTAGCAAAGCAGCTGAAAACTCTTATGTAACTCAACCCACTCTTAGTATGCAGGTACAAAAGCTGGAAGAAGAGCTTGGTATTGTATTATTTGACCGAAGCAAAAAACCTGTAAAGCCCACCAATGCAGGTAAAGCGGTTCTTATGCAGGCCAAAAAAATAATTAAAGAACTTGAAATACTGATGCTACAAGTAGCTCAAGAAAAAGACCAAGTTGCAGGTCAATTTCATTTGGGGGTGATACCTACATTAAGTCCCTATATCTTGCCTGCCTTTATCTCAGAATTTCAAAAAAAATACCCCTTAGTTCAATTACAAATTGAAGAGAAACAAACTCAGCAAATCATAAAAGATCTACAGAATGAAAACTTAGATGCCGGCATCTTAGTAAGCCCAATAAAAGATTCACAAATTTTAGAGACCCCTATATTTTGGGAAGAATTTTATGTCTATCACGCAAAAGAGCATCCTATTAAAAACCTTCAAGAAGTTTCAACGAAAGATTTAAAGGCAGAAGGACTTTGGCTTTTGGCAGATGGTCATTGTTTTCGTAATCAAGCACTCGCCGTTTGTAGTGATGATTTTCATGAAAGCAATATTCACTTCTTAGGTGGTAATTTTGAGACGATTAAAAATTTGGTCGACCAAAATAGGGGTTACAGTCTTTTTCCGAAACTGGCTGTTGAATCTATGAAACTTGACCCGAAGCGAGTGAAAAAATTGAAAAAAAAGGTCTTTCGTGAAATCAGTATTGTGACTTCTAGATCATATATCAAAAAGGCAATTCTCGATGCGATTGAAGATGCTTTAAGAATAAGTCTTCCCCCTGAGCTACAAGTAAAGCCCAAGGGAGATCCTGTTCCGATCTATTGAGATAGAAACATATAGGCATCCAACCTCTCAGGTACTTGCACACTAATATGCCTTTCACCGCGGCGATGTCCTTCTCGAGTGAAAGGCCATTGAAGAACCGCAAAAATATTCATTCCCAATTCATTGCGAGCTTGAATAAACTCATTGGCAGAAACAAAGTCATTGTAATAAGTTTCCTGAATCAGAACAGGTATCGATTGGTGTCCAAATCTTTGCATCACTTGATGAACGGCTTTTAGAGTGTTGAAAATCTCTCCTTCTTCTTTGCCATAGACATCCAAAGCAAGCAGCTTTGGAAAAACTCCCACTTCTTGGTAGATCTTCCACATTCTCTCGACTCGATCTGCGGTGGTAGCAAAAGAGAAACCATAGCTATCATCGCTACCAAACTCTTGTACATATTCTTGCCACAATCTCTTGGTGTAGCTTGAAGACTGCCCTTTTCGAAATCCTCCTTGTTCAGCACCCAAATCAAACAAGATTTCTACATTGCTATTTTCGAGTGCCTTAAGAGCAATGCTTCGGCCCTGCAAAATAAAGCTTTTGTTTTGCGTGTAGCGAGTTTCATACCATTGGTCCCACTCATGTGGATCACTCAGCCACTGTTGTGCAAAGCGAAGCTGAACTTTTTTAAAGCCCAAAGAATCAATTTTTTGTAGCAAATTGTACAAGTTTTGCTTCATTTGTGAGTTCCACTGCCCTCCAGTTGCATTGATCATATGCTTATCCCAAACAATATTTTCTTGGCCCGGCATAAAAATCGAAAACCAAATCATAAGAGCAATTTGCTCTTGACCCTGGGCTCGCATCGCTCGGAGCTGTCTTTCGACTTCCTCAGGATTGATATGATAAGCTGCCACTGCTGGTTTTAAAACTCCGCTGCCCCAAACCTCCTCTGTCCACGAGCCGATATAATCACCGACATCCGAAAAGACATAGTTTGAGCCGCCTACTTCAAGATCTAAGAGCTGATGATTTTGTGGTAAATCTTGGCCTGCTGCCTGTGCGAAAGACGCACAGAAAAACAAAAGTATAAATTTGAACATGACCCCCCCAGGACAAATTGAACTTATCAAACTTCGGGATTAAAGAAAGCCCAAAATAATAGAATGTAAGCTTTATCTAATTAGTTGATGAAAAAAATCATCTTGCTTTCGACTCACATAGAGAAAGCCGCAAGCCTGCTTGGCAAGCTGCGGGTCCATCATTGGCAAAAGTCCTTCTTGAATCAGTTGATTCTGCATCACAAGAGGTCTCTTATGTTTTTCATAAAACTCGAAAACATCACCAAATTTTAAAAACCATATGGCATAAGATTCGCGATGCACTTTTTTTGCAAAAAAATAGGCCAAACTCCCCATATTCATTCGGCAATTGATCTCAACAATAGGTTTGATTTTTTGCTGGCTCCCCTCTTTGTATACCATAGCGTCGATTCCTACATAGCCACGGTAGCCTTGATCACGCAATTTTTCTGCCACAAAGAACTTTAAGTCTCGATCCATCTTCTTCTTTAAAGGCTGAAAGAAAATTTCGGGCAGAGAATCCATTTTACCTAGCCTTGCACCCAAATACTTGCCATTGGGGCCAATCAAAAAATGGGCTAGGCCTAAATCTTTAATTTTATCTCCTAGATAAAACTGATAAGAATAGTCATAGATTTTTTCTAATTTTCGTTCGATGAGAATATTTTGACCTTTTACTTGTGCTTTGTCGAAAAACTTTTTCTTAGCAAAGTATTCATTTTCGTTTTCAAAAAAGAAAACCCCGGTACCCGAACTTGCATGACTGATTTTTACACAGATAGGATAAGTCATTTCTTCTTCGGGCTGCCACAAGATATCTTGGTACTGAGGATGGCACTCTACAAAGTCTCTGCAAAGATCGGCACTGAAGCACTTGCTGTAGAGCTTTTGAGTGTCAAAACTTTGTATTTTTTTAAGCTGCAAACTATTTTGCATCTCAAAGCTATGCTGTGACCAAGTCCATGGTGACAAAGCCTTTAGCTTGCGATTTTCGAGCTCTTTTATACTCTCTGCAAATTCAGGAAATTGAAAGCCAGCTGCTTGCAAAGAGCTTAAAAAAGCATTGCTCGGTTTTTGCGGCAAAATACAAAGGTCAAAGGGCTTGGCAAAGTAGCTTGGCAAAAACGCAAGGTCTTGATTCATTAAAGATTCAAAGCCCAATTGGTTTTGATTTTTTTCAATGGCTTTTCTCTCACCGCTCACATCCATCCAATAAACTGTAGGCAGATGCCCTTTTGAGGCAGAAAAAAGTTTTAAGTTTTCAATGTAATCGGTATCAAAGCCTACTTTTTTTCGAGAGGCCATATCAAAGATTTTGCCTTTGGCTCGCATGGGACTGAGAGGGAAATGCAATTCATCTTGAAAGGCTTGCCACTGAGTTTTACTTGAGTCTCGCCATTGATCAAACCAGTGCAAGCCGATCTGTACGTGCTTGATCTCATCAAGATAGACTTGGTGAAGGGCAGCTGCCATTTGCCGATCTCCCATTTTCTCAAACAGATTTTGATAGTACAAAGAATAATCCAAATTGGCTTGCTCAAAGCAAAGACTCATCTTGGCCGTGTATTCTATGGGTGAGCGAATCTCTTTGACGCAGTCCCAGAAAAAACCTGAGATGGGGGCATCACCAAACTCCATTCCATATTTTTTCATCCCCTGCAAATAGAACTGCAAATGCTCTTGCTCCTCTTTCATACTTTGCAGAATTCCCCGGCGAAAGGCTTTCGGTGTTTCTGGAAAACGCAGCAAAGTATAGGCCATGATTTCAAGAGCTAGCAGTTCATGATTGGCAAAAAAATGCAGTAGCCTGGCTTTGCCATAGTCTGTTTCAAGTTCTTTTTCTTTCAAGGCTTTTTTGAATTTGGATTCTTTTGAAAATTGAATCTTGATCGATCTTACAGGATTGCTGATCGGATCGAGCGCCTTATAGCTATGGTCTTGCCAACGATCGACAGAGATCAACTTATCTTCAAGATTCTCTGAAAAGAGAATTTTTTCACAATATTCACGCACCCGCATAATGTCGAAATAGCTAAGCCTTGAGAAAAGAGCAAGTCTTGCCTAATATAAACTTATGAAAATTGCTTTTTTTATGGACCCTTGGCAATCGATCAAGGCCTACAAAGATACAAGCTATTACTTGATGCTCGGAGCAAGTCTCAATGGCCAGAAAGTCTATCACTTTTTGCAAGAGGATCTAGACTTAGAAGAAAAGCAAGTTGTTGCAAAAGTGCAAGAACTCAAAGTCAGTCAAAACCTTGAGAAACCTTTTGAGTTGGTCAAAGAATTTCGAATGAATCTTGCCGAATGCGATCAGGTTTGGATGCGCAAAGACCCGCCTTTTAACCGAAGGTATTTTTACACAACACTTCTACTTGATTTTTTACCTAAGAGCACCAAAGTCATCAATTCACCACAAGCAGTTCGCGATTGGAATGAAAAACTATCGGCCTTGTTTTTTTATGAATATGGTCCAAGAACTTTGATCAGTCAGAACAAAGATAGCATTTTAGAATTTATAAATAAAAAGCCTGGAGAATATGTTTTAAAACCCCTGGATGGTTTTGGTGGACACGGAATTGAATTCTACCAAAATGGAGAGGAAGAAAAAATTCTCAAAGTCAGCAAGAATCAAAGCGAAAAAATTGTTGTTCAAGAGAGTATCCCAGAGGCCTGGGAGGGCGATAAAAGAGTTCTGCTGTGGAAAGGCGAAGTTTTAGGCGCCATCTTAAGAAAAAATGAAGGCCAAAAGATTCACAATTTAGATGCAGGAGGAAAGGCCTTATCTGCAGAGCTCAGCGAGAGGCAAAAAGAAATCTGTGAACTTGTGGGCAAAGAATTGAAATCTCGCTATCTCGATTTTGTCGGCATCGATTTTTTGGGCGATAAACTCACTGAGATCAATGTCACCAGTCCTACCGGTCTTCAAGAACTTTGTCGCTTTCAAGGCAAAGACTATCATGTCGAAATGATGAAATAAAAAAAGCCCAAGGATTTCTCCTAGGGCTGGTGGTAGGTCGTTATTTTTTAGTCAAGGTTACTTATATGACGTCGAATTCTACTGCGGACTCTTCTTCTGAGTACATCTTCTCTTAACAAAGGAAGACCGTTTTGAGGTCCATTCGGAAGTCGATCTAAAACCAATGCTCTGCGAGAGTCGATCACGCCATTGGCAATCACAGCATCCAGCCTTTGTACTTGAGGATGGTTCTTGCTTGTCATTTTTCTCATTAACTTATCAACATTTTCTTTATCACATGGCTTAATATGGCGTAACCTGCGGCCCAATCTGCCATCACGAACAATCTGTCCACGATCTTCAATCAAAGCCAATTGAAAGTAGTATGATTTTCCAGGAACAATCCAATCAATAGGCTGATCAAGAGAAAGGCTATCTCCCGGAGCGATACAAGCCACGTTGGTTGGTTGCAGTACCTCACCAGTCTGCAGAATTTGTTGAACTGCCAAAACATAGACTTTGTTCTCAGTGAATCTTCCGCGATCGGCAGTATCAATTTGAATATCAACCTTTGCGTAGCCCGCACGATTTTCAAGCCGAGTTCCATAGACCAAGTAATTGCCATTTCCGTCTTGTACGACTTTTGAAAGTGGTGTTCTTCCGGCATCGTGCAATACAATTTCATTTAACTCTTGCGCTTGTGCGGCTTGAGAAATCAAGCCTAAAGATAAAACTCTCATTAAAAGCTTTTTCATAGCTCCCCCTTCTGCTGCGAATTAATTTAAATAGGTTTTTGAAAAAATCAATGATAAATTTAATTTATTGCAAATACTACATTTTATTTTGGCACCCTATTTTCAAATCGCTGACAGAAGATTTGATGTGATTTTTTGTCCCCATAGGGGTCATCTAGGCTCTGCAATTCTTCTTTTCTATAAGCAGAAGAAATAAAATGAACCCAAATGCAATCGTCGATGCGTTCAAACTGAACCCGCCAAGTTTTGTAGGCCAGTTGATAGCGATCGCCGATTTTCACGAGGCGTTTTCGACTCGAATCAAAGGGTCTTTCTCTTAGCTCTGCTTCAATAAATTGCCGAAAATTATCAAGCTGTAAAAACTCGATTTGTTCTTCGGCAAGAGAAGAAAATTTCAGCTCGAAGATTTCTTGAGCTTCAATCCAACCTGGTTGAATATCTTCAAAGGCATCCGAGTAGGAAAGATAGGGTTTGATATCAAGAATAGGACTGCCATCAAGAAGATCATGATTCTTGATATAGAGCTTTTGTTTTTCAACTCGAAGAAGATCAACACATGAGATGCCGATGGGATTGGGCCGGTAGGGGGCGCGAGTTGCGAACACACCAATTTTTTTGCGTGACCTAGGAGTTTGCACCTTGGGCTTCCAATTGGGGTTTTGATGAAAGAGATAGATCAACCACAATTTGGGGCAAGTTTCGATATCATCTAAGGCCTGCAGATATTCACTATGGACTTCAATATATCCTTCGTTCTGATTGAGCACAGGCTGACGAGCTAGCTCATAGGGCTTTTGCTGTTTGCAATGAAAAAATCCAATAGGATGAATCATGCCTTCCTCAAATTGTGCGCCTGACATAAGACTTGCAAGTTCTCGGGGCTTGCTCCTCCGCCCTTTCGGACAGGAATAATGTGATCAATTTGCAAAAAGTGAGTGGATTCACAATTGGGGTGCTCGCATTTGTAGCCCGCCCGTTTTAACACAGCATTTCGCAGGCGCCTGCCCACATAGCGAGAATTTTTAGACTGAGAGCTCTGCAAAGATTCGCCCTCAAATTCGCGCAAAAATTTATCTAGCAGGGCTTCAAACAAAAGTTCGGGCGAGCCTAGGTGTGATTTTAAAGCTTTGAGCTTTTGCCATTTCTTGGCTTGCGCTGGTGATAATTCAAGTCGCAATACTGTGCGGTCTTGGTACTCGGTCTCGCGAAGTTTTACTGGTTGTGGCTGGGCAAGCATCTTTTGTACTTCTCTAGAACTTTTGCCCTCAATGCGCTTGAGGATTTTTCTTTGTTTAGATGGCTTTTCTTTTT
>CAZZCP010000013.1:0-19601 GCA_964653235.1 uncultured Pseudobdellovibrionaceae bacterium
CAAGAGCATGTGGTGGCGCATTTGCGCTTTCCCTTGTTTGGCAAAGCCACTTGGACTCTCTATGGAGATATGGCCTCTGAAAAATCAGAGATCGATGTGGGGGTGCAGCTGAGCTTTCCCCTCACTGAGACCTATGAGCTAATGCTCTTTACCAGCTCGCCCGATTTAACCCGAAACAACAAGTCTTTAAATGATGATGAGTTTGTTCGCTCCCCAAGATCTTATGGCTTGGTGTTTGATCGCAAGGCAAAAGACTTTCGTTTTCGCTTGGCAAGTCGTTTTGACAAGATGTTTGAGTGGCTACTGCCCTTTGAAGATCAAAGGCGCTTTGGCCGAAGACGAAGTCTGCAGTTAACCAGTGAAGCCAAACTCAGTGAAAGCATCACTTTAAGAACAAAAAACTTCTACTCCAATCAATTTGAATCGGTGCAGTTGATTTCAACCCCAGCAGATCAAAACAATTTTAATGAAGAATTGATTGAGAATTATATCGAAGTTCAACAAGATCTTGAAGAAACTTGGCTCAGATACGGTATTTATCAAAAAGACTTTGGTTTTGATACTACTGCGGGTGATATTCGTATGCAGTCCTATGTTCCCCGCCTCACTTGGTACCATCCTCTCAATGCATCGGGAGTCTTTGGTAACTATGGCATTGGCTATGACTTTACCTATTTTGAATCTAAGGGCGAGGCCAGTCTTCGCAGCACAGAGTCTTGCCGAGATTGCGGCGAGAATCGCGTTAATTTCAGCACCGATTTAAAATTTAAAAATGGAATCTTCTTAAGGCTATTCTTGACCTTTGATCTTGATGATTTTGGTACCGGCTCCTCTTTTGAGGGCGGAAACGGTCAGTTTTTTGCAGAGTTTTAGGGTATTGGCAATTCATCTGTTGGAATTTCACCCGTGTAACAATGCTCTTGTTCAAAATTTCGATCGCTTCTTTGAACAATGCCAAAACCATCAATCAAAGCCTGTTTTCTTTCGCGAACAATCTCGCGAAACTGCCTGCGAACATTCTGCAATCGGTTTTCAAGCAAAAATTCAAGCTTTTGCCTTTCGGTTGCATTGGGGTTTGAGCTTAAAAAGTCATCGTAAGCATTGCGATTGCTGCGAAAAAAACCGCCATTTTGAACCACGATATCAAACAAAAACAAATACGAGCGAATCTCTGATAAGCCAAAGCGATCCATATAAGATAGAGCACGATTGTGAATGCGAATTGCTGCCATAAGCTGTTGATTGCGATACAATGGAGCGATAGCAAGCTCTAAAAAGCTTTTGCGCCAGTCTTCTTTAAAAACACCGCTATTGGGTTCATAAATTGTTTCTTCGGCCCAGCGAACCGACTCTCGATCAACAAAAGGACTCACACCTATATCTAAAAAAGAAATTTGTTTATCTGCTTCTGCAAAAAGCTGAAAGCTTTCTCTTTTTGAATTGTCTTGCCAAGCACTGAGCATCGCCATAATTTGATTGTAATTCTCTAAACTAAAGTGACTTTGAAAGCTGGCATCATCCATCTGTTGATAGCCGAGCAAAAGGGGCTGCAGCGACTTTTGCCCTAAATTTTGTTGCAACAGACCTAGACTCATGCCTTGATCATCAAAGTTGTTGGCCAGGTTTTGCCAGCCGTCATTTCCCTCAAAACTACCCGTGATATTTAAACCCAGAGCAAAGAGATTGATTTCTATAGTGCTCATCTCGGCAGGCAAAGTTACATCTTTAAAATCAAGCAGGCTGCAAATCACCAAAACAGAATCAATATCACCCTCTTTAATATCTTCAAATCCTGGGGGGGCAATCTCTTTTGCCGGTGGTTTCTGATCAGTAACCGGCGGAGTTTCAGTTTGATTTGCCAGACCAGAGGCAGAGATTTTATCTTGGCAAGAGAGTAAAAAAAGACAAAGTGGCAGGATAAGAAATTTACTCATGTAAAAAATATAATAAAGCTTTATCTAACAGAAGAAAACCTGCAAAGAAATTTCAAGACCTTTTCTCAGAATTTTGAAACATCACCAGCTGCTCCCTTTTATTTCACTTCGGACGTCCGTCCGAGAGTAGATAAATATCTAAAATATAAATACTATTCTGTTCGATATTGTTTTGTTTTTGATGCAATCTCGGACAAGTATACTAGATCATCGAAAGTGCGAATGAATTTAGTAGAAAAAGTGAAATAAAAGGGAGCAGCTGATAAAATAAAAGATTTTCCCTATGCAATTGTCTTTGCATATCTTATATTTGTCGAAATCAAGAAAAAATTTCAAAATCAATGAGCTTAGGATTTGTTTCGTATGGAGGTTTTATGAAGATTTTAGCGCTCTTATGCATGCTTTTTGGAAGTATAGCACTCGCAAAAACCACATACATCTCTATTGGTACAGGTTCTGTTACAGGCGTTTACTACCCCACCGGTGGTGCCATAGCGAAACTGATCAATAAAAAAAGCCGCAAAATGAAAATTAAGGCCAGTGTTGAATCTACTGCCGGATCTGTATTTAATATCAATTCTGTTGTAAACGGCGATCTTCAATTTGCGATTGCTCAATCTGATCGTCAGTTTCAGGCATACAATGGAATGGATGCTTGGAAAGGAAAAAAACTCAGCAAATTGCGCTCAGTTTTTAGTCTTCACCCAGAAATTGTTACTTTGGTTGCCGCTGTCGATAAAAAGATCTTTAGCGTCAAAGATCTTAAAGGAAAAAAAGTGAACATTGGAGCTTTCGGCACAGGTCAGAGACAAAATGCCATTGAGGTTTTAAAAGCTTTAGGTATTGATTATGAAAAAGACTTTCAAGCCGAATCTTTAAAAGCATCTGAAGCCCCAAGCATGCTGCAAGACAGCCGTATCGATGCTTTTTTCTTTACCGTAGGACATCCAAACGGGGCGATCCAGCAAGCCACCAATGGCGGCACGAAAGTGAATTTTGTGCCTATTGAGGGAGTGGATGATCTGATTAAAAACAATCCTTATTATACCAAAGTAGAGATTCCGGTGAAAAACTACCCCAATGCGAAAAATGATAAAAACGTTCCCTCGATAGGCATGAAAGCACTATTGGTCACTTCAGAAAATGTTGCAGAAGATGTGGTCTACCAAGTGACCAAAGAAATTTTTGAAAACCTAGATGCATTTCGCAAGCTGCATCCGGCTCTAGAAGATTTAAGCCAAGAAAATATGATTGAAGCCATGTCAGCACCCATTCATAAAGGTGCTTTGAAGTATTACAAAGAAATCGGTCTTGCTAAAAAGATCAAACCTGAACTGATTCTATAATAATGAGCCAAAACTTAGAAGAAAATGAAATTCAAGATTGGATGGAGACCACAGAATTTGGTGGTCGAAGACCCACGGGTTTTTCTAAATATTTGATTGAGATTCTTGCTGGTTCATGGGCTATTTTTCAGTTTATTTTACCTAAATTTTTATTTATCAATTCAGTGATTGTTCGCTCGATTCATTTGGCATTTGCCATCAGCTTGGTCTATTTATGCTATCCTGCAATTAAGAACCAAAACTTAGTTGAGAAGCTAAAAAAAGGTCCTAGGATTTTTAGTTTTCTTTATGACTCCAAAATGAATCCTGTAGACTTTATTTTGGCAATTATAGCAGCCGCAGCGGCTTTGTATTTGGCTTTTGACTTTGAAGGTATTGGTAGACGAGCCGGGATGCCCATTCAAAGAGACTATGTGTTCGGGATATTACTATTGGTTTTGCTGGTAGATGCAGCTCGAAGATCTCTTGGCTTGGCTCTGCCGGTAATTGCGACGCTTTTTATTGCTTATAGTTTTTTCAGTGAGAGCATGCCCGAGATCATTGCTTTTCAGAATGCGACCGTGTCGAAAGTTCTTAACAAATTGGTTTTAAGTTCTCAAGGTGTGTTTGGAGTGCCTTTGGATGTGTCTGCTTCAACGGTTTTTTTGTTCGTACTCTTTGGGGCTATGCTTGATAAAGCAGGTGGAGGAAAGTATTTTACCGATCTTGCTTTTAGCTTACTGGGCCGATACAAAGGCGGACCAGCAAAAGCGGCCGTGCTTGCAAGTGGTATCACGGGCATGGTTTCAGGCTCAAGTATTGCCAATACGGTAACTACCGGAACATTTACAATACCTTTGATGAAGAGAACTGGCTTTCCAGGTACCAAAGCGGCTGCTGTCGAAGTTGCAGCATCAACCAATGGCCAGTTAATGCCTCCGATTATGGGGGCAGCTGCATTTATAATCGCAGAGTACTGCAATCTTAGCTATTTCGAAGTGGTTAAGGCCGCATTTATTCCTGCCATAGTCTCCTACATTGCACTTATTTTTATTGTACATATTGAAGCAACCAAATTAGGTTTAAACGCGGTAAAGGTCGATCTACCAGAGTTTTGGAAGACTTTTAAAACTGGCATTCATTTTATGATTCCCTTATTCTTTTTGATTTACCAGCTGGTTTACCTAAGAAGGTCTGCAAGTCTCTCGGCTTTTTATGCAATCTCTGCATTGATGGTTTTAATCTGGGCAAAGCAAATTTTTGATGTCCGATCTGAACCCAAGAAATACCTAAGGGCTAGTCTTATAGCAGCTTTAGAAATTTGGCAAAGTTTTGTGATGGGTTCTAAAAATATGATGTCCATAGGAGTTGCTGTTGCTGCGGCTGGAATTATCGTTGGCATTGTAACTCTTGGTTTGGGTGGAGTCATTACTGATCTGATCGATATCATTTCAGGAGGCTCTCTAATGTTAATGCTTTTAATTACCGCTATTGTCAGTCTCTTACTTGGCATGGGTTTACCTACAACTGCAAATTATATTGTAATGGCCTCATTGACGGCTCCAGCCATTGTTGCACTATCTGGTGATTTGGGCCTTAAGGTCCCCCTAATAGCTGCCCATCTTTTTTGTTTTTACTTTGGAATTTTGGCAGATGATACTCCACCTGTTGGACTGGCTGCATATGCGGCAGGCGCTATTGCCAAAGAAGATCCGATTAAAGTAGGCATCCAAGGCTTTACCTATGATATGCGAACTGCCCTTTTGCCTTTTATGTTTATCTTTAATACCGATTTGTTGTTGGTGGGAGTCGACTCAATCTGGATGAGTATTGTGATTTTCTTTACCGCCTTGATCGCAATGTTTGCTTTTTCTTCATTGGTACAAAAGTGGTTAATTGTAAAAAACAGTCTTTTTGATTCGATACTATTGCTTGCAAGCTCATTTATCTTGTTTCGCCCCGACGCGATGGACGAATATACAGCGATCGGACTTATGAGCTGGAAGATCATTGGTATTGCCATATTTTCATTTGTGGTTTTTTCTCAATACATGCGTGCAAAGAAGCTGAGCTAAATGCAAGAATGCTTTTTTGTTGTCACCCCAGGGCTAGAGGACTTGGCACAAAGAGAGCTTCATGAAAAATGGCAGCTTCTCTTTAAACTTCCAATAGAATCAAAAAAAGTCTATGGCGGAATCGAACTCAAAGAGGAACTTGAAAATATTTTGTCGATTCAAGGCTACCTAAAAATACCAACTCGCATCTTGCTGAGATTGACCAAGTTTCGCTGTCGTGACTTTCCAAAGCTCTATCATAAATTAAAGAAGTTCAACTGGAATGAATTTGTCTCAGCCGAGCAAGTCGAGTTTCAAGCAAGCTCACAGCAATCGAGATTAATGCATAGCCAAAGAATCATCGATACTGCTGAAAAAGCCTTTCAAGACTATCGCCGAGCTTTTACAGCAAAAAAAACAGAACAAAAAAAACAAGAAATCTATCTTCGATTCAACCAAGATGAATGCCAAGTGAGTCTCAATTTAAGCGGTGATGCTCTCTATAAAAGAGGTTACAAAAAATTTGTTAGTGATGCTCCTTTGAGAGAGTCGATCGCATCAGCCATGTATTATAGTTTGTTGTGCAACTCTTGCAAGCCTACAAAGATTCTTGATCCATTTTGCGGGGCAGGAACACTCTTGATCGAGGCCAATGAGTTTTACAATGCGAATGCTTATCGTTTTAAAAAAGCTCGCTTGAAAGATCAGAACTTGACCTTGTTTGGTAATGATATTTCTGAAAAAGCGCTAGAATCTTGTAAGAAAAATCTGAATAAAATCTTAATTGATGCAAACTTGAGTTGTTCTGATTATCAAAAAATTCCAATGCGAGATTATGATTTGATTATAAGCAACCCGCCTTACGGAAAGAGAATCAGCAATCAAATTAGTAATTTACCATTGATTCTAAAAGAAAAATTTCAATGCCCTGTTGCGCTGCTCTTGCCTTCTAGTTTTAATTTAAGCTCTGGTGATCTTCTATTTCAAACGAGCAATGGCGGAATCTTAGTTGATTTTCGAGTGTGGAGATAATTTTCAAAATAAATAGTTTTTATTTTGATTTTTCTATGTTTTCGTTAAAAGATAAATATTGAAGATAAGAATTTCGACCTGGTGGGGGCATGAACAAAATTTTAATTGTAGAAGACAACAAAGAACTTGCTGAGATATTGATTGATGCTCTTGAAGATGAAAATTACCAGGCAACTTGGGTGGAAAATGGTCTAAAGGCCGTAGAATATCTTAAAGAGAATCAAACCGATTTAGTTATCTCTGATATACAAATGCCTGAAATGGATGGAGTTCAACTCTTAAGCTGGATTAGAAAACAAGACCTTCACCTTCCTTTTATCGTGATCAGCGGATTTTCAAAAAACCTTGAGAGCCATCCAGAATTTATAAACCAAATCGACGAGTATTTAGAAAAACCTTTTTACAAAAATCAAATACTTGATGCCGTTCATTTATGTTTAGGTAAAAAAAATGTACATGCAGACACCAGTGGCCTCTTTGTTAAAGTGCCAATTCAAGATATCGAAGTTATGGATCATGCTAGGTTTGATATTTTTGTCAAACTTGAAGATGGTCATACTGTAAAAGTCTTTCGAAAATCAGAGAAGATTGATGCAGGAAGAATCAAAAATTACAAAGAAAAAAAAATGCCGAATTTCTATGTGAAAAGAATTGATTTTCAAAAATTGATCGAGTTTCAAAATTATTTTTTAGCAGCCGTGAGTTGTGACCAGAAGGTCGAACTAAAAGAAAAAGTAGAACTTTTAAGCCTTACAGGAGAGATGATCCAAGAAAAAATATGGGATGGAAATTTCAAACAAGAAGACTTTGAAAATGCCAAACTCTATGCACAAACTGCATTGTCTATTTTTATTGAAAGAGAAGATTCCTTTAAATTATTAAAAGACTTTTCAACATACTATGTTGATCAATACAGTCATTCTATTGCTGTTGCAATGATATGCAATATGATTGCAGGTCGATTCGATATGATGACCTACAAAGAAAAATTCAATATCACTCTTGCTGCTATTTTACATGATATTGGAAAAACCAAATTAACAGACGAAATTCTCAATACTCCTTTGGCTCAAATGGGTTTTCGACAAAGAGAAGAATACTATAAGCATGTTGATTTTGGGGTTCAAATTCTTCTCAATCTAAATGAGGTTCCTAATGAAATTATTAGACTTGTGCAATTTCATCACCGCTTTCGAAATGGAGAGGGCTTCCCAGTAGAGCTAGATGCAAAAAATGTAGATTACCGAATTCAAATCTTGCAAGCTGCGAATTTGTTTTGCGAGACTTACTACCGCTTGAAAATACACAATCCCAGCTTAAGAAATCCAGAAAAAATTCTGCGAGACTTTGATAAGAAAATCGAAAAGAAAATCCTGGATGCTTTTGCGGAGTGTTTTATCTAAGATTTCTTTGCAAATTGATTTTCAATCCAAGAGAAAAATCTCATACCCACCAACATCGATGCTGCAAATATAAAAATATCGGAGTTCAAACTCACCATCGATGTCATTGCCGGGCCAGGACAAAATCCCCCTAATCCCCAACCAATGCCAAAAAGGGCTGAGCCTAGCAAAAGCTTAAGGTTGATATCTTTTTTTGTGGGTATATGAAAAATGTCATCTAAAAGAGGAGTTTTCGTCTTTGGCATCGCTGTGTAGTAAAACAGCATATTGGTTGCAATTCCACCAATCATAACAAAAATCAAACTTGGGTCCCAATCGCCAAAGAAATCAAGAAAACCAATTACTTTTTCTGGTTGAGTCATTTTAGAAATACCTAAACCAAGAGCAAACAAAAAACCAACAAGAAGAGAAGATATATTTCGAATCATCAGTAAACTCCAAAAACAAATTTAAACAAATATACACTCAAAATGCCAAAACCTAAAAAAGTACAAGTTGCGATGATCGATCGAAGAGAAAGCCTGGTAATGCCGCAAATACCATGACCACTGGTGCAGCCGCCGCCCATTGCAGTGCCAAAGCCAACAATCAAACCAGCTGCTATCAATCGAGAAATATCATACTCTGGTATACGAAAGGCCTCAGGTTGTAAGAGTAGTATCACTCCGCCGCCACCAAGAATACCTAACAAAAAACTCACTCTCCAAGCTGTATCGTTTTTAGTGAAGCGAAAGATTCCGTTAAAAATTCCACTAGCCCCCATCACTCGGCCGTTAAAAAACAGCATCAGTGCCGCAGCAAAACCAATGAGTATTCCCCCAACTAGCGCATTGATCCAATCTTGTTCCATAAAAATTCCTTTTTGACTTTAAATTTAATATGCATTTTCATTTATTATATTCAATCTGCAAAAAATAAATATAACAAGGATGATAAACATGAAAAAAATTTTTGCGCTATTATTGTTAATCTCAAATTCGGCCTTTGCCACCAATGGTGATGTACTGATTGGCTTTGGTGCCAAATCACGAGCTATGGGAGGCACAGGGGTTGCAACTCACCTAGGAGCAGAAAACGCTCTTAAAAACCCAGCGATGGCCTACATCGAAGAAGGTAGTGAATTTACCTTTGCCACCACCCTCTTTATGCCCGATGTAGAGACCGAAAATGTTACGACTGGACGAGGACCACAAAGCAGCGCTGCCAATGAGTTTTTTATTCCCTCCATTGGTTTTGTTCAAAATGTGGGTAATAACGGTAGCTTTGGTTTGGGTGCCTACGGAGTTTCAGGAATTGGTGCAGACTTTCGTGGTACAGAAGCTGCGGATGGCTTGTCAAAAATTGGAACTTCTCTATCTTTGATTAAATTCACTCCCAATTATTCCCACAAATTTGGTGATTTTAAAGTAGGAATAGGTCTTCCAATGCTCTATGGTGCTTTGGGAATTACCTTTGATACAGGCTCAGTACGTAGTAGCGCCGGTTCATCAGACGATTATGGAATTGGTTTTGACCTAGGCTTGGCCTATACAATGAGCAATTTTACTTTTGGTTTAACCTACCAAAGCCCGATAAAAATGGAATATCGTTTTCAGTTATCTGAAAGCACAACAAAATTTAGTTTGAGTGGATTTACCGACGAGCTCACACAACCAGGAGAAATTGCACTGGGAATCGCTTATGAAGCTGCCAACTTTTTGGTTACGATGGATTATCGCAATATCGCCTGGTCTTCGGCAGAGGGCTATGAGGGCTTTGGCTGGGATGACCAAGATGTCATTGCACTGGGCGGAGAGTTTCGCATCGGCGGTAGCAGTATTCGTTTAGGTGCAAATTTTGCCAACAACCCATTGGGTGATGATGCGATTAAGAATACGGTTACGAACCAAGCATTGAACTTTCTCAACTTGGGCGGCTTTCCGGCGACCATCGAAAACCACTACACTTTTGGCTATGGCTATGAGTTTAGTGAGAAGTTTTCACTCGACACAGCCTTTGTTTTTGCGCCAGAAGTTGAAATCGATGCTAGTTTTTTGGGATTCAATTACACCAACAAACACTCGCAGACTTCCTTTAGTCTTGCCGGAACTTGGAACTTCTAAGATCTGTTCTATTGGGGCTAGACCTAGCCCCTTTTCTAGACCACGTTTCATCAAAAACAAATTTATATTCACTTAGTTTGAGCCGAAAAATGTAAGGTAATGAGTATGATTCAGATGTATACCTATATTTCAATTTACCTTTTGCCTATCGTTTTTCTATGTACTCTAGGATTTCTTGTTCTTTGGCAACAAAGTAAAAAAAAGCTTGATGCTTTTGACAAAGAGCATTTGTCAGAAATTCAAAAGTATGAATCTCAAATACAAAAATTAAAGTCCGATTTGTCAAACAGTGCCGGAAATTGCACCGACACCAAAAAAGCCGTAGGTGCAATTCAAGATGTAAACAAAATGGCAAATGGAATTATTGAAGATACCACAAAAAAGCTTTTAGACTTTGAAGCAAAGGCAAAGATGAACCAAGATTCTACTTTGCAGATCATAGAAAGCGTTGATCTTGTCTACAAAGCATTGGATGGTCTCTCCAAATCAGTCGAAGAGCTAATCAAAAACGGCAAACAGGTTTCAGAGATCGATAGCAAGATCAACTCGGTCTATGATCTTGTAAATGACATCGCCAGCAAAAGCGGAGTTATTATTGATGTTGCTTTTCAAGCAAAACTTCTTGCTTTTAATGCTAGCGTTGAGGCTGCAAGAGCCGGCGAAACAGGTAAAGGCTTTGCGGTTGTTGCCACCGAGGTTGGAAAACTTGCCGAGAGCAGCGGAAAATCTTCTAAAGAAATTTCGGCAGTGGTTGAAGAAAGTATTTCTCATTTACAGCAAGTAAAAAAAGAGATTGAATCGCAATCAAAAATCTTGTCTGAGGCGATCAATCATTCTTCTGAATCTTTTCGGGTATCACAGTCATCGATTCACGAACTAAGAGATATAGGTGCCAACTTACAAAGTCTTTCTACTGAATTTTATGATAAGCTTGCAGAGTTTAGTTCTAGTAGTAAAACCAGTCTTGAAGCCTTGGTTCAATCGCTTACAGAGTGTATCTCGGTTGTAACTGGCGTTGAAATTAAAAACCTCAAAGTAGAGCAAGTCTATCAAAGAAAGAATGATTTTGTTTTGATTGATGTTCGCCGCGAAGATGAGTTTCATGGAGAATTAGGACACATTGAAGGTGCAAGACTTATGGTTCTTCAAAACGAGCTTGAGGCTCAGCTTAAAAATTTAGATCGCAGTAAAAAATACCTCTTCTATTGCCGCAGTGGTGGGCGCTCAATGAAGGCAGCCCAAATCGCTCAGCAATTGTCTTTTCAAAATGTATACAATATGGAAGGTGGCATGTTGAGGTGGAACGAAGTCGGTCTTCCTGTAAAGCGATCAAAGGCGGCTTAGAGAAATCCGCCGCTTGTCACAGAGCGATTGTAGCGAAATTTTGGTCCAGAAAATAAATTTTTACAGCCAGGCACAAAAATACTCATTTGCGATTTTGCTCGATTCGTATATTGCTCAACCAGTTCTTGAAAATTACTATTTGCTCTCTCAAGCCTTTCAAATCCATTGGGAAGCATATTGGCAGAATCAAAGCGATAGGCGGCCAAAAAACTTTGTATAAGATAAGCTGTGGTTCCAGCAAGTGCAGCGATGCTTCGAACGATTATCCCCTTGTATTCGGCAAATTGGGGATCTGGAGTAAAAAATATTGATATAGCAGAGCCAACAAATAGCGCCGTGCCTAGTCCCCACTTTAGAGCTCGGCCAAGTCCTATTGAAACATGTTGCGAGAAACGATAGCCCTCCCATTTTTTCATATCAAATTCATAGAAGTTATTATTGGTAGTTTGAATAAAGATTTGTCCATTGCTTCTCAAAGCAAACTCACTCACTTTTAAATCCCCTGATAACAACCTAACAAATGCTTGGCCATGAATCTTAAAGTAGTAATAGAGCTTTTGGTTCTCGCCGAGTAAAATTCTTGAATCGATATCATAGCTACTTTGACCTGAATGACTGATGGGTATAAATGCCCAAGACTTTACTCTCAGATCAAAGCTATAATCTAGGCCAATTTCAGCATGTTGAGGTATATAGTTGAGGTTGCTCATCACAGTGTCAGCGGGAAGAATTCGCAGACTCTCGATTTGAGCAAACAATCCAAGTGGAAAAAACAAAAGAAAAAAAATCCCCCTACCCCATTTCATCATTTACTCGCTTTGATGTTCTATCCATTGAGGATCAACTGCAAAACCAAATACAGGACCCAGTGGAAAATCTCTTATGTACTCTCCAAGACTTAAGCATTCAATTTTTTATGAAGTGTCTCCAGGTCTTTTTATGGAATGAAATAATTTAATAGTGACTGATAAGAATATATAGATATTTTGTCAGACTGGTGCCCCGGGCCAGACTTGAACTGGCACGACCGGTAAAGGTCCCAGGATTTTAAGTCCTGTGCGTCTACCAATTTCGCCACCGGGGCATTCCAAAAGAAGAATCAAATTCTCTAAAAAAAATAATTTTGGCAAGAGCTTAGATCATTGCGCTCCCGCGAAGCTTTGCGTTATTAGCCTGTCAGTTTTAACTCCAGGCCTCAAACTGTTGAAGATCTATACACTTGCTTAAAAATTAGAATCTAAGTATTTGATAACACATTACTTTTTAAGGTTTGTCTCAAAATGCTCCGATACCAAATATAGGAAGATATTTATGGAAAAAGGAAATTTTAAAATCTTAGTCTTTTTTGTGTTTTCAATACTGTTTTTTTCAAAACTGCAGTTAAACTGAGCTTTAACTTCTTTGGGAGATGGCAATAACTCTAGCAACCAGCAAGCGAACCCATGCAATTCATCCTCATCAATTCAACCAGAACTATTTCTTGCCATCAACGGATGTAGTCAAGCTGCAAACAATCAACAAAGCCTGCAAGTTCAAAACCCAGATCGCGACAGGCTTCATCTGTGCGCAAGAAACATTTGCACTCAAAACCAAGATTCTGAAAATAATTTTCTCGATACACATTTCAATGTTGTAGATGCCAACGAGAGCTGTTCGGCTCAACAGCCTATGCCTGGCGGCAGTGCTGAAGAATTGTGGATCTCAATTCTTGGTGAAGAGAATTCTCTAATGACCCGACTCAATCCTAGAACTTACAGCGAGAGATACCCTGATGGCTTTGAAATCTGCTTTGAAAACCAAATCAATGGTCAAAGCACGAGCCATCAAATCAATCTCAATCTTATCGACAATGGCGGTGGAAATCCCGGTCCTCCAAATCCAGATCCAAACCCACCACCAGGGGCTGTTGCTGACTGCCCTGGCATTCCGTCAGTACTGCAAAGAGCTAGAGGCTTTCAGTTTGAAAGAAATAATAATGCGGGCGGAAACTTTGCCGATTTTTGGGAGACATGGCTTGGCACTTTTCCCTATGATGCTGCAAACCTAAATGCAACTTACCTCATTCGTATAAATCAAAGTGAATACATTTCGATTCCAGTCACCATACCTTTAGATGCACCAAGGGGTCTGAGGCTTATTTCTGAAAACAATACGTCGAACTCAAGAGGACAAATTACAAACTTCTCTACTTGCCGCGGAGCTGTAACTGAAAATGAGGCCATTCCCAACTGTCATTGGGTTGCCGGACGATCAGGAATAAGCCATGTCATTACAGTTGAAGATTCTGGCTCTGCTTGTCACCTAATTCCGGGGCAAACCTATTTTTTTAATATTTTTAACCTCGACGCAAATTTAGAAGATACGTGCGATGATTCTTCTTGCATTTGGTTGATACAAGTTAATTTTTAATAGCTGCTCCCTTTTATTTCACTTTTTTTACCCAATCTTTTTGTACTATCAATAAGCTAGGATGCTTTTCCGAAAATGCCTCATAACTTCAACAAACTCGGACAGAATTCACTAAATATTTTAAGTGCTTATTTGCTTTCGGACGCAAGTCAAAAGTGAAATAAAAGGGAGCAGCTTATAACTTGATTCATAGCATAAATTTGAATCAAAAATAGACCTTGCTGTCTTTTGCACTATACTCGCGACATGTTTTTTCAATGGCAAGATATACCCAAAAGACAGCATGCCCTCACCTTTGATGAGGTTTTACTATTACCCAACAAACTCAATATGCGCTCGCGTCGCGATCCTGAGTTAAACACAAAATTGAGTAAAAAATTCGATTTAAAAATCCCTCTGATTGCCGCCAATATGGATACGGTTTGTGAAGCTCCCATGGCAATTGCCATGTACCAGCTAGGTGGCCTAGGTATTCTTCATCGATTCTTATCGATCGAGGCACAGCTTGAAGAGGTGAAAAAAATGACGACTGCTGGTGTAGAAATATTGGCTGCAAGCATAGGAGTGAACCAAGAGTCTTTAGAGAGAGCCGAGTCTTTAGTGAATGCTGGAGTCAATCTATTAACCATCGACATCGCTCATGGCCACTCAGTCGCAATGCTCGATACCCTAAAAGCAGTAAAAGACAAATATCCCGATGTTGAGGTGATCGCAGGAAACATTGCCACTGCAGAGGCGGCTGAAGATTTGATAGAAGCTGGAGCCGATGCATTGAAAGTCGGTATCGGTCCTGGCTCAATGTGCACGACACGTATTATTACCGGCTGTGGCCTTGCCCAACTTACTGCCATCGCACTTTGTGCCGAAGTGGCCAAAGAAAAACAAATTCCGTTAATTGCTGACGGCGGAATCAAAAGCTCAGGCGATATAGTCAAGGCCCTTGCTGCTGGTGCAGATTCTGTGATGTTAGGAAGTCTCCTGGCTGGTACCATTGAATCCCCTGGCGAAATTAAAAGTGGTAAAAAACAATACCGAGGTATGGCCTCAAAGTCTGCCCAAGTCTCATGGCGCGGCGGTGTTCCTGAAGGAATGGCTGCCGAAGGCGAATCAACCATGGTCAATGTAAAAGGTCATGTTGCCGATGTGGTCAAAGAGCTTTGCGGCGGAATTCGCAGCGGAATGACTTATATCGATGCAAATCAAGTAAGTGAAATAAGTGAGAAAGCTCGATTTAGCCAAATGAGCACCTCTGGATTTATTGAATCAAGAGCTCATGGAGTCTCACTCTAATTCGTATCAAATTAAAATTTGAATTCAAATAGCCTTGATTTTGCCAAAATCTTTGGAAAATGCGGAAGTATTTTACAGCTGTAAAAAAATCATTTTTTTTGTAGGGAATTCTAAAATCCACTCTTATCATTAAGAATTAAGGCTACCATTTTTTCTAAAAGCAGCATGTAGGTAAGCACTCAAAAAATTGCAAGGGATTCGTGCAATTTATTTGTGCCTTGGGGGACTACATGTTTTTTAAATATCTATTTTTAACGATGACTTTATTTTTAATGGCTTGTGAAAAAGATCCTGGCTTTACTATTCTTTCTGAAACCGAAGAATTTCAACAAACCAAAGTAGGCTTTAACAACAAACTCGACATTCTTTGGGTGGTTGACAATTCGGGCTCCATGGGTCCGAACCAAGATAATGTTGCCGCCAATTTTGAAGCTTTTATCGCTGATTTTATCAACAAAGGCTTTGATTACCAGATCGCAGTAACAACGACTGAGGCTTGGTTAGTCGATTACCCCGGCCATCCTTTCTATGATCCAGGTATCGAGCTCTATAGCAATTTCGCTGGAACCCAATTGATTACTCCCTTAACTCCCGATCCCGAACAAGCATTTATCGACAATATCACTCAAGGCGTATCTGGCTACGGTGATGAGAGAGCCTTTGATAGTTTTGTTCGCTCTCTTTCTGCTCAAGAAAATATTGACCTTGGCTTTCCTAGAGCAGACGCCTTCTTGGCTATTATTATTGTTTCTGATGAAGATGATTTCTCCCACTCAACCGATGAATATATTTTTAACAATCATGATTTTGCAGGTCTTCGTCCCATTTCAGAGTACACCGATTTTCTCGATAACTTAACTCAATCATCTGGAGCGAGCCGAAGATACAATGTATCGTCGATTGCAATTTTAGACTCCGACTGTGAAGCAGACAATGCCCCTCATGGAGTCATAGCGCAAAGATATCAGGCTCTAGCCAATGAAACCAATGGTGAACTTGGCGATGTGTGTGCCGCCAATTTTTCTGATAGTTTAAATTTAATTCAAAGTAAAATATCAGAGCTATCAACGCAATTTTTCTTAACTAGAACTCCAGTTGATGGAAGCATCGTTGTAAAGGTCAACTCGCAAACTGTGCCTGAAGATCCAATCAATGGTTGGACTTATGATGAAGCTGCCAATAGCATCGTCTTTAATGGCAGTGCCGTGCCAGTGCAAGGCTCCACCATCATTATTGATTATGATCCGACCACGGTGATCATCAATTAAGGAAGGCCTGAACAAGAATCAGGTCTTGCCACAGATTGGCTTACATCATAACCGCAAGCCACGGCTCTGAGCGAGCGAACCCTCCACCCGCCTTGAGGGTGGCGAAGTATTACCCCCGATAGAGTGTTTGTGCCTTCTCTTCCAAGCCGAAGACTCAAGCCCTCAAAACCAAAAGCATTGTAAGGAGAGAAAGAAGAAAGGTTGTCTGGTGCTGGCAATTGTACAAAGGCAAGATAATCAGTCTCTGGGTCTTCAATTCTCCAGTAGGCCAATGGGCGACCAAACAAAGTGGCATCATACCAAGTACTGCGAAAAACGAATTGCAAACGAAGAACATTCCCGCTTGTCCAGGGATCTTCGTTGATCTCACGTAAAGAGGAAGTAAAAGCAATGTTTCTGCTTTCTAAAGCGATTCCATAGAAGTAGCTAAAATTTGATCCTTGAGTAGGGCTTTCATAAATAAAAGCCGAAACATACTCCTCACCCATTGCATTTCTCAGACTAAAAAGTGTGTCTACTTCTACAGTGCTTGAAGAGCCAGAGGGAAGTTCTCTTACATTGCCAACCTCAATTTCCATATCGATATAAAATTCTTGATGGGGTTGTATATTTGACTGGCGTAGAATTTCAAAAAGATCGATATCGGTGGGATTGGAACCATAATTGATATTGTTTCTCTCTTGAACCTGCTCTGCTGGAAAACTTTGCTGAACCCCAAAATTGAGTTCTGATGCATCAAAGGAACTATCAAAACCCTCTAAACCGCGGATATTCAGCCGAAGCGTATAAATAACATTGGGTGCCGCAGTAAATCCTAGAGGAATGATCGCACTTCGGTTTCCCTCTGGTGCTCCGTTGACGTTGATAGGGCCATTGGCTTTTACCATACTATTTTCAGAAAGATTGTAGGAGATACTTACATTCGAGAAATTTCCTCGTCTGTAATCAAATCTAACATCTAGGTTGCGCCTTGAGCTATCAAATTCAGCATTGATGATAGTCACACTCACCTCGCCTGTCTGACGATCAAAACCTCCATCATCGCCACCTTCTTCACAAAATGGCTCACAGGTACTGATTGGCGTCACTCCGCCGGTCTCGGCGCAGTTTTGGTAGAGAAATGCAGTCGATAAAATGAGACCTAAAATAAGAAAAATTTTTTTAGCCATATTTCTTTATCGGTATAAGTATGCTCGATATTGAGACATTTTTTTCTCATTTTTGCTCAAACCTAAGTGCCCGAATTTGTTTTATTTTGAGACAGTTTTAGAAAAACTTAATTTTTCAGGCCCTTGGTCCGAATGAGATAAAAGAGATTAGGAGGACTATATGTCGAAAAAGCAGAAAAATGAGGGCGGCGGACCAGGACCACAACAAAATGTAGTGAGTATTGACCGTTGTAAAGCTCCAGATTGCAAGTCACGTGCAAAGCGTGCAAGCTTTTGTGAAGAACACTATAAGTGGTTTAAGTTTGGCTTAATTACTAAGAGTGGAGAAAAGCCAAAAGACTTTGATAAAAAGTATCTCGATTTTCAAAAGCACCAAGCGGCTTAATAAGCAAGGGCCCCAAGTGGGTCCTATTTTTCTTTTTTTGTCGATCTTATCGACAAGTACCTAATATTATTAAATAAAAATGAATATCCACTAAGGTCTCAGACAAGACTTCCGAATAGATTCTAGGAGTAAATATGTTGAAGCGTCCTAGTCATTTAATTTTCTTGTGCTGTACTTTGACCCTTTATAGCCTCTACTTTGTTTTGAGCAAAGACTTTAAAAGTTTGGGCGCATTCAACGCCTTTTTGTATACTTCATTTATTGTCAGTGCGAGTCTTTTGCTACTCTCTCTATGGAATCTTTGGGGTAAAATCAAAGGCATTCTTCTTAGCTATTCGATCTTACTAGTGGGTATGCAGACCTACTTTTTATGGCATCAGGCCAGCTTTTTTAGTTATATGGAGCTTTGTGCATGTCTTGCAGGACTTTACTTTTTAGACCGCTACATTCATAAATATTTGATTTCTTCACCTTATTGGATTGACCCTGAAAGAGCGGTTCGGCACCAAGTTTTAGTGAAAGCCCAACTCTCAAACCAGGCCGAGAGCACCAAGGTGCAGATGCTTGATATGAGCCATAGCGGTTGTTTTATCACCTGTGAGCAAGACCTGATACTAGGTGCTTCTTATCATATGAAAATCAAGATTCAGAATTTTGAATTTCAAGCTCAAACCCAGGTGGTCAGAAAGTCAGCCTGCCCGCAAGGTTATGGCTTAAGCTTTCGCGGACTCGATCATCGCTATCATAAGAATGCAGAAACGGCCCTCAGCCAGCTCTTGGTTTTGGTTGGCAATCAAAGTCATTCCGATTCAGTAGCCTAAATGAGCTGCTCCCTTTTATTTCACTTTTTTCGCAATATTCATTCGTACGTTCAATGACCTAGAGTACTTTTCATGGGAAGTGTTAAAATTTCAACCTTCTCGGAAAGAATACACTAATCATTTTAAATACTTATTTGGTCTCGGACGAACTTAAAAAGTGAAATAAAAGGGAGCAGCTTTTAAAAGACACGAGTACCCTCTTTGACCTCTTTTGTTGGGCTCAAAAGCACCGTTTTATTTTCATCGCAAACAGCGGCCAAAACTAGGCATTCTGAAACAACCCCAGCTACCCGTTTAGGAGGAAAATTCAATACTGCGCAGACTTGTTTTCCAATCAGCTCCTCTGCGCTGTAGTTCTGCGTAATTTGTGCCGAGCTGGTCTTAATGCCCTCTGGGCCAAAGTCAATTTGCAGTACATAGGCCGTTTTATGAGCTCTTGGATTGAGTTCTGCTTTCAGTATTTTGCCAATATGAATGTGGCACTTTAAAAAGTCTTTAAATTCTATCATCTTTCTATAATTCTTTCAGTAGCTGTAAGTAGAAATGTAATAGCTTAAAAAATAGGCTATAACAAGCTCTGGGATGAAAACTCTTTCAGTACTTCTTTTACTTTTCTGCATATCTTGCATGAATCAGCCAGGTTCTCGTTTGGAATCGGATTTTTTTAAAAACCCCTTCAATGAACTTGAGCTAAGTGCAGAGAATGAAAAACAAGTTCAAGATCTTCTGATCAAATTGTTGCAACGTAAAGAGGAGCCCGATCTCTATATAGAAGAATTTGTTAAAGTTTTTTTTCAAGAAGAGATGCTCGCCCTGTCTCCCCCAATCTACCAGCCTGTGAATTGGCAACTTGAAAACCAAGAAGAGGGCAAAAAAATGAGAATGGAGTTTCACTTAAGAAGCCATTCATCTTTAATCTATGCCGAGCTGTATCTCGATGCTTTTACCGGAGCCATAGATATCGCCCAATCTAAAAAGGGCTGGACCCGCAATTTTACTTTTGTGTTTTTTTTAAAAGAAGATCAAATTCTTATAGAAAGAGAAGAAAGCTTCGTCGCCACCAAG
>CAZZCP010000013.1:19611-43143 GCA_964653235.1 uncultured Pseudobdellovibrionaceae bacterium
CATCTTTAGCGATTATCAACCTTAAGGGTGTTGAAAGTTCTTTGTGCCATTCCCATATGCTTTTGTTTTAATCGGCCAATGCTTGAGAGTCTTCTCTCAGCCAAGCGATCGGCAGCTTGGTAGGTAGGAATATTTTCTTGCTCGGCTATGTTATAGATATCAATCAAGTTATCAAAAATGGTTTCGGTTCTCTCTAAAGCTCGCTCACTCGAATAGCCCTCAAGTTCAACAAAAACATTCATCAATCCGCCGGCATTGATGACATAATCAGGAGCATAAAGAATGCCCAATTCTTTGAGCATATCCCCATGACGATCTTCAGCCAGCATATTGTTAGCACCGCCCGCAATGGCTTTGCACTTTAGTTTTGGAATCGTATCATCATTGATAATTGCGCCCATCGCACAAGGCGCAAGAATATCGCAATCGGTAAATAAGATAGTATCCGGATCTGCTGTCTTGGCTCCGAGTTTTTGTGAAATCTCTTTGACTCTTTCGCTGTTGATGTCGGCAACCGTGAGTTTTGCTCCCTCTTCATTTAAAAACTCACAAAGGTAGGAGCCGACTTTACCCAGGCCTTGAACGGCAAGGTGCATGCCTTTTAGATCGCTTGTACCAAATTGTTTTTTGGCGGTGGCTTTGATTCCGTTTAAGACTCCCCTTGCTGTTAAGGGCGAAGGGTCACCCGATCCGCCAAGGGCAGGACTGATTCCTGTAACCCAGGGAGTTTCGGCAAAAACATGGCCCATATCTCGTACCGTGGTACCAATGTCTTCGGCAGTGATATACCTGCCACTCAGAGAGTTTACAAACTGGCCAAAGGCGCGAAACATCGCCTCGCTCTTGTCGGTTTCAGGATCGCCAATAATAACGGCCTTACCTCCGCCTAGATTCAGACCCGCAGCTGCAGCTTTGTAGGTCATGCCTTTTGAGAGTCTAAGAACATCGACCAAGGCATCTTCTTCTGATTTGTATGGCCACATTCTGGTTCCGCCAAGGGCCGGCCCCAGTGCGGTGTTGTGAATGGCAATGATTGCCTTTAATCCTGCCTCTTTATCGCGGCAAAAAACAACTTCTTCGTGTTGACCATATTTTTCAATGAGCTCAAAAGTCAGTGCCATACTCTCTCCTTGGAATGAAATGAGTCTATTGAGTTTCTAACCGACAAGCAAGGCATCTTCTGTTAGATGCCTCTTAAGTGGTGACATTTTGTTATGAAAAAAGCCCCAAATTGAAATTGGGGCTTTTTTGCGGCGCATCTACATATGATTCAAGCTTAACACAACTTAGGGTCCGCCGAGATTTAAAGAGTCAAAGTAAGGTATCGGCAAACCGATAAAGCCATCATAATCCTCCTCGTAATGATCGATGACAAAACGAATTTCATCACCAGAACTGGCATCCGTAACAGCTACATTTATAGATATATAATTATCGGGCGAATTTACACTAAAGCTTTGATCGAATCCGTTTACAAGCGGATTACACCCAGGGTTTTTAGTTGCGTTACACCATCTTAAAACACCAAAACCGTTGGTGTTCGTATTAAAAATTCCTAGTTGTTGTATAATTATGCTAAAATCATTTTCAGAAGAAGATGTTTTGCTGATATTAACGAGATCAAAATTACTTTGAGTTCCATCATCCTTGGGAATCGTAAAAAATATATTCTTATAATCTATATAACCATTATCAGAATCCTCTAAAACCGCTTCTATACTCAGACTATCACCTGGGTTGTCGAGTGAGGAAAGATCAGATAGAGTTGATGAAAAAAAGCCGCCACTAGCATTTGTTAAAGTAAGTTCAGCACCATCATCTGGTGGATAACACATCGAATTATCTGTTTGATTACACCAAAAAAGTTTCACATTTGCATTACCGTTGGCATCACCGCTTATTTTGACGGTAAATTTCAATTCAGTAGAACTCATTGCTTCTCTCTTAATGTATTCTATGGATGAGGTATTTAAAGTCGACGGATCTGGGATTCGTTCAAATCTTACTTGCTCTCCAGGTTGAGGAGAATAACCATCCGGGTCGTTATAAGTAACTCGAATATGAACTAAATCATTCACATCTAAACTATCATAATCGATATCTGCTAAATATCGATCACCACTTCTATAAATACTAGGAACTGAAAAGAGGGTACAATCTGTTGCTCCTCCAGCTGCATCATCTCCACCAATCCCTGTATCACTTTCATTGCATATTTCTAAATTAAAGAATGCATTCCCAGAACCCATACCAGGGTCTATTCGATCACCAAAGACTGGTACTTCAATCTTCATGTGATCTTGATAGAATTTAATTTCCATAGGTTCTACATAAAGTTCTTCTGGATACTCCGGGTTTAAACCACGCGATTCAGCAGCTAGGTTATAGGCAAAAATCCCTTTGGGCGTGTTGGAGTAAGGGCAGACGACAACTTTGAGATCTTCATCTTGGCGTCCTTCAGTATTTCCCTCACTATGGCTAAAACTTAAAGGCCCAAATGAAGTCGTCGGTAAGGGAATTACCTCTGCAGTGATAAAATTGGGGCGTTGAAAGTTCTCTGGAAAGGGCTGATCCGTTCCAAGTACTTGGTTGAAATCTGCAAAACCTTGAATCGCGGCTTGTTTTGCAAAAGCAGCACAAGGAAAATTCGAATCATCATAATCGGTATCTCTTGGGTTACGAAAATAAAAGGCCAAATTACCATCAATTCCGTGTTCAATATTTGGCAAATGTTTCCAGTTAACTCGAATGCGATCACTAGACTGGTCAAACTCAGCTTTTAAGAAACCAAATGAATTGTCAGGTGAACTACTAACATCTTGTAAAACATAAGGGCCAAAAAAGGGCTCAAGCTTATGTTCTGCCATTCGCTCAGGAATAATTCTCATACAGTTATTGTTTAGATAATCCGGCCCGCATCCAGCATATGGTCCTGGATTGTTTGCAATTCGAATAACTTCAGGGGAGCTAGATGCCGGATCGTATTGAAGCTCATGATTCATTTGCCAATCTCTCATATCACGCCAAACACCATTTTGAACTGGATTTAGAATTGTTGGATGTTTGTAGGCATCTGGCACCGGAACAGGCGCTACAGGATAGGCAATACCAAAGTCCCCAGCTTGCACAATCTTATTTTTACTTGGAGTATTTAAACTATAATATCCCAATATATAGGTTTTTTCTGACTCAACCTCAGCTTCAAACTCTACCGCTTCAAATTCAAAATCATAAATATTTAGATAACCTGAACCGCCAATATTTAGAAACTCTACAGAATAGTACTTCGTATCAAAGCCAATTTGATTTTCATTAAAAGACAAACTGCTGCGAAAATAATTATAAACATAAGAACGACCAGAACTAACAAATTCGTCATCCCCTAAAAAATCACCAGAAGCAAAAGAGATATCATTTTTTGCAATTGTCCGAGTATAAACATCTCCAGATGCTGAGACTTCTTGATTAGATCGCAAGTAACTCAAATGAACTGGTTGATCAAACTCAAAGTTGAGAGCCACGTTTGCACCGGATGTTGTGCAATAAGCATGGCTCTCAAAGTCAGTATTAAGAACATTTTCAAGATTAGAGCATGTACCTTCGCCCATATTGACTTGATTGGGGCGAACCATCCTTCGGTTGCGATCTTCAATTTCTACAAACTGCGGAATTTTTAGCTCTATGGCTTTGTGATCTGGATTTAGTCCTTCAAAATCTCTTAGGGTAACCCTATCAAATAAGACTCTTCCATCTCTACCTGCAATCTTATAAGTAAAGGGAGCACCATCAAAAAGCATAAAAGAAAAATGACCATTAAATATAGAATTATTAAAGATAAGCATTGGAGGAGCATTCGAGTTGGGCGGTGAGAATAAACCCTCAACACTAGCGGTTAAATTTCTTCCAACAGAGTCCATAAATCGACCTGAGATTTGTCCTTCTCGGCCTGATGTATTTATTTGGTCTACACCAAGACTTACGTTGAGAACCGCAGAGTTAAAATTTAACCCAAGTGCATCTCCATAATAGAATCGAAGCTGCTCTGCTTGATTTGCATAAACCATTAAGACTTGAACAATTCTGCCTCCCCCACTGGGAAATTCTTTATTGCCAAAATTCACACTGCTTGGAAAACTGGTGCAGGGCTGAGAATCACGAGTTGGACAGTGCCATTCAAATTTTTCGACCTGCCCATCATAGTGAACATTGGCAATCAAAACCGTCGGAAAAAACTGTCCTGCATTTTGAGACTCAATTTTTGATTTTGCGGCGCTAGAAAAATTTAGGCTTAGCACCGTGCTGTCGCTGTTTTTGTCTCTTGAGCAAGAGGCAAGAATAAATAGACTTGATAATAAAAGAATACTTTTTAACATAACGTTCTCCAAGATAGGTATCGGCTAAGAATTTAGAGAACTAGACCTTTTTACAGAAAAAATTGTGCTAAAAACTGTATTAATATGAGGCAAATAAAGCCAACACCAAGCCATAGAGGCGAGATTCTTGAATTTCTTTGGCGATTTAAATCAGCAATCTCAAATTGCATCTTTTCGAGCTGTTTTTTAAGCCTTAAAATTTCATATTGAGATTCAGATTGAAGCTTTAACTTATTTTGAATCTCTTCATTCATGGCTTTTCTAAGAGTGCGGTAGTCTCTGGTTCTGGCATCAGAGAGGCTGCTTCCGTGCGAAATACTCGATAGCCAGAAGTCATTGCCCAAACCAGGGTATTTCTCTTGAAGACTCAAATACCAGGCCAAAGCTCTATATATATGTGGGGGAGCATCTTGGTTTTTTTTTGTCCATCTTGACCAAGCAGAGGGATCAACAAGTAGCAATTGACAGAGCTTTCTTTGTGATAAACCTAGTCTTTGGCGTATTTCTTCTAAATTTCCGAAGTCTTTTTTGATCTTTTCAACCTGCTCTTCATAACGCTTTCGGAGGCTGGTTTTAGCTTTTTTTAATGGAGCTTTTTTAGGGCTGTAGTTTCGATCTCTGATATCTGTTTGCATAATTTATTGAATCTCAAAGTATTGTTTAAAGCAATATAATATTGTGTTTCACATGCATTAATATATGTGTTTCAAAATATATTGATTTACAAATTTGTAGGCTTTCGTCAGCTCACGATGAGCTAAGAAAACACGAAGTCCGAAGGCTTACATATAGATTGGATTTAAATGAATATTTGGGTGTAGAATATAGTTATAAGTTATAGCATTAAATATATGATTTTATTGGTTTATTATTTTTAGGCTTTATATTTAGGCCAAAAAAGATGGCGCACCCTTAGTATGATGCGCCGCTCTTTATGTGTTTTTTGCACTCGTCTGATTGACGCTATTAGTTAGAAATTATTTAAGAAAACGGAATTTCCTCTATTTTTTTCCCACTCACAAATATCGGGAATCGCTTTACAGATATGAGCTTCGTAAAAAGCACCAAGAGTTTGCCAACAACCTCCTCTTGCATCAAAGTCTTCAGGTAAAAGTAATGGCGCATCAGGGGCCTCTTCAATTTGATTGATTACTCCTGTAGGAGCCTCATCGTAACAAAGACTGCTATAACCTATAGGAAGACGAATCTGAACAACTCCACCAAAGTTTGTATTTGGCAAACTTCTGTTATATACACCAACGATTCGAACATCAAAATTACTGATTCGATCTTCTGTAATAAACTCGATTGATATTAACTCGTTATTTTCAACTGTACCTAAATCTGTATCGTAGTTTACATCTCCAAACTGAAAATAGGCTTTTCTAGTAGCAGAAGATACAACCATTTCCATGTCACCAGAGAAGATTTTAAATTCATATGAAGCTTGGATCTCTTTTTTACCTACAGATAGTATTTCTGAGTTTAATTTTGCATCACTTAATACTTTACCATAAGTTAATACTTTGAATTGTGAACCTAGATAAGCACCTGGCTGTCCTCCGCTGAGAATGTCAAAACTCTCTGGAAAGAAGTTAAGAGAAGTCATATCAGTAAGCATTTCAGGATGATCTTTGAGATAATCAAAAAGATCGTCGTAGGTATTATAAGTAAGTCCAAGACCCGAGATCGCACCAACAACAGGAAGAGACACATCTGGAACAATAGTCATTTGCGCAGGTGGCAAGGCAATCAATGCAGGTACTTCTGTATCTGTATCCGTGACGGCAATCGGTTCTACTGTATCATCCTGTTGCTTTACCTGAACGACTTGCTCTTGTTTTTTCACGCCTTTTGGTTTTAATTCACTCTGACAAGCAATCATCGAGGCTGCAATAGCCAAGCATGCTCCTGCAAAACTTAGTTTTTTATAAAGATTCATTTTTATTTTCTCCTTTTTACGTTTTAAAAAACTCTTATGGTGATTAGGAGCAAAAAACCTGCTGGCTCAAATGAAACAGATTCATTCTCTAGCCTTGTGCCAATGTTATTTTTCTAACATGGGCCGCAAAATGTCGTCTAAACTTAGGTTTTTCTTCTCTAAAATGGCACCTATTCTCGTTGAAATTGGTGCAAAGTTTGCTAATAAGTGAAATATGAAATCTTTGTTTTTTATGAGCATTGGCTTTTTTGGCCTCTTTTTAGCCTGCGGTGAAAACCCCGAAAAAGAGGTTCAAGGCATTGAAGTAACCGATGATTTTGTTACTGAAATGAAAGGCAGTTATGAAGCTGAAGGGCTTCGAATTGACATTTTAAAAGACAAAAGTATTCGTATTACCGAAAATAGTGATGCTTTTACGGCTCATTTAGAGAAAGAAGATGTTTTCAATCGGATACGAGTTGATGCAATCAATGAAACCAAAACAATGGATCAACTCGTTTTACCTGATGATTTTTCTGAAAACATTCAATTTCATTGTGTTATTGAGCAAAAAGGAAAGATTCAGCAAGTATGGCAGCTACCCCTTGTCGATAAAGAGCTATTTGCATGGCACATAAAAGATAAAGTAGCTGCTCTTAATAAGGTGGAGTATCTATTATACACATCACTAGATGAAAGCATAGTTGCTCAATCAGGCTCTTTTCAATTTGAAAGACCTCAAGCGATAGAAGCTATTGAAGTGCGAACTCCTGACCCTGATCAAGAGCTTCTAGAACAGGTCAATAGTGAGCTAAAAAAGGCTCTGGATTCAATTTGCCTAAAAGCATTTCAATATTCATCTACCTGGGATTATTTGAGTTATGGACTTGCTTTTCATTACGGAGATGATCTTAAAATCTCAAGTGCAGGAAAGAATATCGCTGATTCTTCAGAAGAAAATAAAAACCTGAAAGAAGAAAAATTGACAAAAATAAAAGACTAAGAATAGATTGCGATATGCGCATTCCATTTTTAGTAATACTTTTGCTGGCAATCTCAATGCCAGCCAAAGCCATTCAGGTCTACACAATTCTAACAGAAGATTGTAAAATGGAGAATGCCATTATTACTGGTGTTGACTCTGAAAATTTTGAAATTCTTAATTTCAACGGCCAAACGAAATCTTTATCTCGCAAGTCGATTGATTTTTTAGTCATCTTCAATCTGCTCGACAATCCAATCTCTCAGTTCTTTGCCAACGATTTACTTCAAAATCGCATGAAAGACATTTACGTTAAAGATAAAGAAGAGAAGCTTTTTTCTGGCTGGCCCATTCAATTTATTGAAGACCTGGTTTTTTTTTATGATTCCAATGGCAACAGTCAAGTCATCGAGCTTTATGATATTACCAAGATTCGATCCGGTTTAAACTTACGAACCAAAAGCCTGAAACACAAAAGTATAGAGCTCTCTGTTCAAAACATTCCTAGTTCTTGCCCGCAAATTCAAAAAAATCAAAAAGGAACACTGCCTACCCGAATTCTTTCTGATAAAATTCATATCAGTGAATTTTTAAGTGATCTTGAAACTTCTTTTGAAAGATTTTATGCCTACGAAAAAAGAACTTTTCTCTACCCTCGGCCTTTTCTCTATGATCGAGATACTAAATTAGGCATACTCTCTTTCAATGGCCAAAAAGAGCTCGAAGAACCTTTGTTGCCCATTTACTTTCAATGGTCTACGGGCAAAGAGTATCGCTTGCAAAGTTTTATACGATCTGGGGCAAACAACAATTCTCATTTGCCAACGATTGATGTTTCGACACTTTTTGAGTCCGAAGTGAAGTCTCATATCTTTCACGGGGTCTTTATCGGAAATTTAGAAGCTTTAGCCGCTGGCTCTGAGATTTTCACCTCTAAACTTGAAGAAAGAAGAGAGGACAATAGCTTTGGTGAAAGTATAAGATCTGCAGCCCATGTAAACTATATCACCCTTATGGGGGTTGATTATCTAAATTGGAGCTTTTCTTTTGGACCAATCTACACCAGCTATCACTTAGAGGCGAATGCGAATTTTCGAGAAGTCCTTGCATCTAGTATTGATCCTGCGCTTCGTTTTAAGTTTACAAACAAAGATTTGTCATTTCATGTCATGCTTTCTACCAGCAATAGAGAACAAGATAACCCAAGTGACCTCGATTTAAGTATTGATAATACCATAAGCACAATTGGCTTTGTAAATCGCTTTGAATTTAGTGCCAATTGGCTCCGTTTTCACTTTGAGTATATACTTACCGAAGACATTGATCTTTATTTTGATGCGCTTTATTTGCAAGCCGAGTATGAGGAAATCTTTTTAAATACCAACACCAATACTTATGAATTTGAACACTTAAACTTTCGCTTAGAAGTAGCTCATCGGTTTGGCGAATACATTCGTATGAGGGGTTTTATTAATAATTATTTATTCCAAAGAGAGTTTCGTTTCTTAGGTGTAAATGACTCGAAAGAGGATAATGATGTTGCATTTGGAGGGGCTCTTGAATTTATTTTTTAAAGCGATCCTCATTTTACTCACCTTGATGGCTTTTCCCCTTCATGCACTCGAAATACAAGCTGTTTATACTTCAAACTGCAAACGAGAAATTGGACTCATTTTAGATGTAGGAAAGAGGCATATAGGTATTTTAAATTTAGAGGGGGAATATGTTGTAATCGAAAGATACAATGTTGTGTACCTTGCTAGCTATCCTAGCGATCGTTTACCTTTAATTCGTAAATCAGATCAGATCCCTCTGCCCTATTTTAAAATCAAAGCCCGAAACTCGAATCAAATTATCCCTCTAGTTGAGGGTTGGCCCATTGGTTTTACTAAAGAGAAAATCTCTTTTTTGAGTCAAAATGGTAGAGAACTTGTTATTGATCGAAAACGAATTTGGGAGCTCGAAAAAGAAGATAGCCAAAACAGGGTGAATGTTCAAAAAAAAGCAAAAGAATCCTTGGAATTCACTCACCCTTATGCCTATCAATCTTGTCCACAAAAGCTCTACCCACTTAAGCTGAGTAAAAACATAAAAATCTACCCCCAACAAGTCTTGAGTGATCCTATTACGATTAAAAGAGAATTGGACGAATTTTTTACTTACTATAAGGGCGTGAATCGATACAACCGAGAACAACAGTTTTATCCCGTACCAGAGATTTATAAAAACAATACTCAACTCGGAATGTGGCTCAGTCTTGGTTCTCGATACGGTGGCTCAAATCGTAGACCTAATAATTTAACTCCCTATTTGATTGACGAATATTCATCCGATGTTTTTGACTACCAAAGCCGATTCACTACAGGCAATGGACCCATGAGCTTTTCTGTTCATGAAGAAGTACAAACACATATCTATTATGGTTTTAAAGCTTCTTACTTTCATTTCAATATCATGGTTGATCCCAATCTTGTTTTAGTTGGTGAAAGATATGAATGGCAAAATTCGGACTTTGACAATGAAACTGACGACAGACTCAATGATTCAGCTCAAGCAGAAATGGGCTTTGATTATGGACCCTTTAGTTTAGATCTCGGAGTTTTTCATGGCGTATCTTATGGTCTCTTTTACAATAATGATTTAATCACAGGGAATGTAGCTCTATCCCGATTTGGTCTAACCTACAGAAATACATTTTTTAAATCTCAATTCTTTTTTGCTACAGGAAGCGATGATGAGTTCGAGCAAAGCTATTCACTCGATGTATTTCGTTTGAATCTAGAGAGTGATTTCCTTCAAGAATGGAAATTTCAATACAGCCTCATTTCAAGAGAGGTGAAATATGATGTAAATAATCAGGTATTCAATTACAATAGTACATCTTTAACCAATGCTATTTATGGCTTCTATGTTTTTAAAAAGAGATACAATTTAGGTGCTTTTGTATCATTAGAGCTTCACGAAAGAGAGTTCATTAACGCCAACAATTTAGCTACAAATGACTCTCAAACTTTTTTTAAGTCTGGAGTCTTTGTCAGCTTGAGTTTTTAGGGAATTTTTATGAATCGCCTGCTTTTATTCTTGTTCTTAAGCATTTCATTGGCTCAAGCTTCGATTAAAGATGTATCTAATCGCTTTGCCATAGCCTTTGTATCAGCAACCCCTAGCTTTGACCTTGAAATTTCTCCCCTTGATGAAGAAGGAAACGCTTCGAGTGTAACTTCGGTGATCTATACTCCCAACATCAATGCACAAATCGGCGGAGAAATTACTTGGCAGGGTATTACAATAGGCTACACTACAGCTACTCCCAATGAGCCCGGAGAAGATGATCGTTTAGGGAGAACCGAATACAGCGACTATCGTTTTCAATTTCATCTAGGCTCAAAGAGTGAACACTTATTTCGCACCTATTACACTAATTTTGAAGGCTTTTATATTGATAATTCTAGAGATATTGATTCGAGTTTAGCCGAAAATGAGGTACTACAAAGAGAGGACTTCACTCAAGAAGCTCTTGGGTTTTCTTGGGCCTATCATTTATCTCCAGAAAAATACTCTAATTTAGCTGCTTTTGCCTTTGGGGCAATCCAAACTAGCTCGGGTGGTTCATGGATTCTTCAGCTTGCCGCTGATCAGGTGAATTACTCTGCAGACTCCCCTTTTATTCCCACACAGCTTCGCCCCTTATTCGGTACCGAACAAAACCTAAATCAAGCCAAATTTCGCTCTCTTACTGCAGGAGGTGGCTATGCCTACAATTGGATTTTTCATGAGCCCTTCTTTACAGCAATTCGAATAATAGTAGGTCTAGGTCCTCAATTTCGAGAATATTCAGATGCTTTATTGATTGAGCAAGAAGAAGTCGATCTGGTGGTTCGCAATACCCTTGATTTCTCTTTTGGCTACAATGCTGAACATTTGTTTGTCGGTGCTGCTGCGGGGGTACGCTGGACTCAGTATGAAACCGAACTCACAAGTTTTGAAACTGAGTTGGCTGATTTTAAATTCACCTTAGGCTATCGCTTTTAATCTTCATCTTATGCAAAGGTCATATAAATGGATTCGAGCTTGCATCTGAGTTCAAATCAGTGATGATAAATGCATGAGTTGGAGAAAATTCCCTTTAAAAGCAAAAGATTGGCTCCCCCCCGAGACAAATCCTCGTCCTTGGGCAGGACTTGTAAGTAGTTTTCGTGAAGAAAAAGATTACTTCCCAAAAATTGAAGGTGAGTTACCTGAGATTCAAGGCACACTATACCGAGTTGGCCCTGGTCTTTATGATCGTGGTCCCGATCGCAAGAGAATGGTCTTAGATGGCGATGGCATGATTCAGGCCTTTAGCTTTTCTGGTAAAGAAGTTCGATTTACCAATCGTTTTGTAAAAACCAAGAAGTATTTAGAAGAAGAAAAAGCGGGCCATTATATTTATCCCACCTTTTCAACTCATGGTTCAGGCCCCCTGTATAAAAATTTTGGCATTCGACTAGGAAACCAAGCCAATACAACCGTTATTGAGTGGAACCACAAACTCTATGCCTTTGATGAGGGCCAAAAACCCTATCTCTTGAATGCAAACACCCTTGATACGATTGAAGAAACTATTTTATACCCACAAAAAAAGAATCTCGACTATTGGGCTCATTGGCAACTCGACTCTTACAACAAGCAATTACATTGTTTAGCGATTGAACAAGGACCAAAAGGCTATGCCAATGTAATTAGCTTTGATCAAGATGCTAAGATCTCTGAGCACCATAGGATTGTTTTAAATCGCATGGTCTATTTTCATGACTGGTTTTGCACTCCCAATTACTTTGCTTTTGTCCTTCACCCAGCTGAAATTAAAGCTCTCAAAATGCTTGAAGTAGCTGTAGCGAGAAATACATTCTCAGAAATTTTGCAGTGGAAAAACAATCAAACCAATCTTCTTGTAGTTTACAACCGAAACACAAAAGAAGCTTTTGAATGTGAATTGAAGGGCTGTTGGATGTGGCACTCGGTGAATGCTTGGGAGGAAAACAGCAAACTTTTTCTAGACTTTATCGGCTCTGAAGAGGGTGGAGGTCTAGGCTCAGAGGATCAAGGTTTTTTTCAAATCATGAAAGGAAATGAAGTTTTAATCTCTGAAAAACCAAGTAATTTTTTTCGCAGATATTTAGTAGATCTAGATACAAAAACGGCTGAAGAAGAAATATTATGTTCAAAAGCAAATTTTGAACTCCCATCAGTATCAGCAACTCGAAGAGGCTTAAAAGCTGATTTTGCCTACATGATACAAGCTAATGAAGGTGAGCTTTTTGCGAGTCATTTGCACCAATTTGATTATAAAAATCAAAGCTCAAACACCTATAGTTTTAATCAAAATGAGTTTGTCTCAGAGCCTATGCCTTTAGATCATATGAACGATGCTCAAAGCTCTAACTATATTGCTTCTGAAGTTTATGACGGAAATAAGAAAAAGTCCTACCTTGCTATTTTCAAAGAAGATCAGTTTTTAAAAGGCCCGGTATGCAAACTTTGGCTCGATCATCATATCCCTTTGAGTTTTCATGGCTACTTCAGTAAAGAACTTATCAAGATCTAAGCAATTTGCTTTGGTCTCATTGTGATTTTCTCACCCTGATAGAAACAAAAAGTTTTACCAAAAAAAATGGTTTTTTCATCTTCAACAGCAATGCCGCTCCCGTTGGGGCAAGCATAGATTGGTATTCTTCTTTTTTTAGAGTATTCTTTTAAGACTTTTTCATAGCGTGACGAATTTTTGTAGTGAGGAAAAAATTCAAAGCCAACTAAATCAAGAGCCTTTAAGTTTTGTATTCCAACCTCATTTTCATCACAATCAAAACTCGGAAACCCGGCTGTATGAATACTTGGTGTCATTAAAATCGCACCTGCCGATAATCCCGCAAGTACACCGCCCGACTTAACAAACTCAACAAACTCTCTTTCAAGACAATTACTACGAATGGAATGTAAAAAATAAAACGTATTACCACCTGAGAGAAAGATAATATCACTTTTTAATGCCTCTGCTTTCATCACTTTGTCAAACGGAAGGTCAATAGGCCACTCTAAGAAATGATGAATATTATAGTAGCGAAAACTTTTAATGAAATCTCGAAAATCTGCCTCACTATCATAGTAACTCGAAGGTACATAAGTAATTCTGGGGTCTTTTTTCGGTGTAAGCGATAAAAGATATTGGTCGAGAGCTTGATTTTCTATCTCATCTCCCCCACTATAAAAGACCAACTTCATTAGATTCCCTCGCGCATCTCTCTTACAATTTCAAAGATCCAATCTAGCTTCATCGCACTTTTCTTTTTCTTTTTAGAATGCATCTCTGGGTTCAGGTCTTGATAGTCAGTAAATGCATTCACTAGCTGAAATATATGCTCGGGACTAGGCATTTTTTTATGATCAACGATTTGTTTTACAATATGGGTAACAGAATCTCCTGTGACACGGTCATATCGATTAATAATAGAAGACCGCATACTTACTTCAAGTAAGATTCTCTGAAGATCTAAACCTTGTTCTTTTGCCAGTGATTCAAGCAGATCAAGGTACTTTCTTTGAAAGCTTTGACTCTGACGATTTCGATACTCACTAGGTTCTAAATCTTTTTTTGTAGCATAACTCGATTGAATGACTTCTAAAAACTCATCGGCACTGAGCTTTTCTTCTCGAACCAAAATCAATTGCGGCAACTCTCTCAATATATCTCGTATACAATAGATCGCAGAGTGATTCACACCATCTGAAACTTTTTTAGGCCCAGATTTAGATTGTGCCATCTCAAAATAATTAAAAGCTTTTCTAAATTGATCTAAATGTTTTTTATACTTCTCTAAAATTACAGCAAAGTATTTGGGAGAAATACCGATTCGATATAGTAAATTTAAATCTTTTTGTTCACTATAAACATGATCAAAATATCTTAAAGTTTTTGAATTCGAAAATTCTTTGATTGGTTTTTTCTCGCCATAAATTACAAAATCAACAACTTGGCAAAATGTTTGAACAATGTACTTTGCTTTCATTTTTTGTTCTTTAATATTGGTTGAAAAGCGATCATCATCATCAAAGCGATACGAATGGTGATATAAACCAAACTGACGAATACTACCATAATCGATAATTCCGCCATCCATCAAAATATTATCACCATCCCAATCCATCCAACAAAAAACATAATCATCTTCAAATCGAGCAGAAATTCGAGCAAATGCCTCTGAGACTTTATTTAAAAAGAATTGATAACGCTCTTTTTTTCTTTTTGGTACATTCTCCCACTCTGAATTTTTCTCTTGTCTTTGAATGTAATATTCTATCAATTGCCGCAGACTTTCTTTGTCATTTTGCTTTAAATGAACAAAAAAATGTGAGGGTCTTAAAAGATTGGGATTCGCTCGAACCACAATCGAAGTATTATTATCATACTCTAAAATGCAAAGAATTCTCTCTGTCGGATAGTGATTACGATGAAACACTTCACTAAAAAACAAACTTTCATAACCTTCATCAATGTCACAATAACCGCAACCGTAAGAAATTGCCGGATCTCCCGTTTCAAAAAACTTTTTATACTTATTCGTTGCAGGACTCAGTCGTGTCGCTCCTGTACCACAACTTGATAAGTCCCAAGTTTTACCTTTATGCGAAATCTGTCCATTCCATACACTTCTGCCATCTCCTGAAGAATTACCCAAATTGTCGGTATGTTGCAGTTGCAAATAGCGGGTTGCCATATAATGGTGCTTTGATATTTCAGACTTATCGTATTTTTTCTCATTGAGTTTATCGAACTCATTGATGATAACGATGGCAAAGGTATCAATTATTTTTTGTCTTAGGTTCTTGTTGATCTCTTCTGGGTGATTCTCTGGAATTAAACCAATTTCTTTGGCTAAATCAAAATGAAAAAAAGAGACTTTTGCACCTTTTCTCTTGCTAACTTTGTATTTGATATGAGATCTAGGAACATCTTTTTGCAGACTATGCCGCCCATCGATTTTATCAAAACGATGATAAGAAAACTCTAGATCTTCTATTTTTTTCGTTTTCTTTGCGTGGCCCACAAAGTCTATTCGGCTTGATTCGATACAGATTTAAGTATGACAACAAGAATCAAGACTTAAGTGTTAGCGATACATAATTATTAGAATAAAAACTTAGCTTGATTCAAATAAAGAGCTACCTCTAAATAGAAACATGCAGCAAAAAAGATATGCGATCAATATTAATAAATACCTAATTGATAGCGAAAGAATACATTTAGAAGATCTAATTAAAAGATTTATGAGCACAAAAAGACGTGATTGTTTGCTGCTAAAGTTAGGTTTAGTCACCGGCGCGAGAGCTCAAGAACTCCTCAATCTAAAAATTGATGATTTTAATTTTTCTGAGAAAACACTTTTCATTCGAGGTTTAAAGGGAAGTAATGACAGAGAAATTCCTCTTTCGAATTCAAACTTTAATGATTTAAAGTACTACATTCAGTCTGAGAAACTCGAAGACAAGATATTTCCCATATCTTACAATCGCCTTCGACAAATTTGGCAGCTTTATCGACCAGTAGAAAAGAAGTTTCACTGCTTAAGACACACTTTTGCAATTCAACTTTACAAAAAAACAAAAGATTTGCGACTCTTGCAGTACGCCCTTGGTCATCGTAACATAAATAATACGATCATATACGCCGATTATGTTTACACGCAAACAGAACTAAAAAAGCTAATTCTTTAAATATATTTGAAAATTTCATAATCTTTACTAAACTATAAGAAGCAAAATGGAGTTTGCTTTGAAAAAATATGCCATCCTCATATTTCTTTTTTGGTCTGCTATATCTTATGCGCAAAAAGTAGATACCGATGTCTATGATCTACCTAAGACTGTTGCTATTCAGAACCGGCAATATTACGTAAATCACGGACTTACTTTTCAAGCCGGGTATTTGCCTTTTGATTCATTCAATAAAAGTATATTGCTCGGCGCATCTTACACTTACTTCTTTAGTGATTTTTTTGGTTGGGAGATCGTCAACGCAAACTATGCCATCAACCAAGATACCGGTTTAAAGGCAGATCTACTCGATAATTTTAATGCCGAGGTGGATGGCATATTGGATTTTCCAACCTACTATCTTACCACCAACATCGTTTACACACCTCTTTACAATAAAAGCCTGCTTTTCAACCAAAGTGTAGTTCAAGGTGATTTGAGTTTTGTTTTTGGTGGGGGCTTAATCAATTATGATTTTGCCGGTATTGGCGGCATGGCTCAACTTGGATTTATCTTACGTTTTTTTACCGACGCAGATGAATCACTTAAGTTTGATTTTCGAACCGTCATTCCTTTTGGCGCAGATCAAAGAGTGAATATTAGTATCATTGTCGGCTACTCCTTTCAATTGGGTAGTCCTCCAGCAGGCTTCATAGAGCAGAAAGAAGATGAAGAACTTGGTTTTTAAGAAAGTATTTTTTTTTCTTTTATTGATTTTTCTCCCTGCATCAGCTCAAGAGGGTAAGAGTACAACTGCGCTTAAATTGCCCGAAGAAGTAATTTTAAAAGAAGTAAGCTATGAGCCTGTTGATTTGGTTTTTTGGGAGAAGATTGAAAAAGCGCTCAGTGAGAAGAATTACCTTTTGATTGTTAATGTTTCCGAAGAAGTATTAGAAAACTTTCCTGAGTCATCACCCGAATATGATGAGGCCAAACTTTCTCTTGCAATTGCCTTTTACCATTTAAATTTTAGTTTTGCTGCCCAGGTGATTCTAAAAGAAGTTGCATCTCAAAGAATTGGCTCACAAATCGGAAACTATGCGCTGAATTACTTAGATGAAATTGCTCAAAATTTTGATTATGACCGCGAAGACATGGATGAATTTATCAATGCAAATGAATTTGCCGATATGCCTGAAAAAGTACAAAGCTTTGTCAGTTTTCACCGCACCATATACAACTTTCGCTATGGCTTTCGAGAGTGGGCAGAGAAGCACTTAAAACTGATTCACCCCCTCTCTTTTTGGAACTATGAATACCAATACCTGTCTGCACTTGCTCATGTAGCTCGTGACAACCCTGAGGCCGCAATGCAGATTTTTCGCGCCCTTAGCGATGATGAGAAGACGCCAAAAAGAGTTCAAGATCGAGCAAGGCTACAGATTGCCAGAATTATCTTTGAACAGGGACAATTTGAAAAGGCAATTGAAATCTACGGTGGTTTAAACTTTGGTTTAAGAGAAAAAGGTCGTATTATTCTTGAAAGCGCCTGGAATCACTACTACCTTAAGAAATACGACCGTGCACTTGGTTTACTTACCGCCTTTCAATCTCCTTATTATGCTCCCTCAATTACATACGAGAGTTACATTCTAGAGATGATTATCTACAAACAAATTTGTCATTACGAAGCAGTTCGAGAAGCGGTTCAAAAATTTTATGATCGTTTTGAAGAAAGTTTTGATGCAATTAAAAAAAGAAAGGATCTTCGTACGGACCCCACTATTGCATCAATTGCTCTGATGGAACTTGATTTACAAAAGACCGCAAACTTTGTTGATCTTTTGCGCCGAGAACGCTTTCAGTTTGAACTCTATGACTGGGAAGACTTTTCATTCTACAAAAGAATCTTAAAGAAATACGAAGTAAAAGACAAAGAGCTTCGACTTCGACAAGAAAGAGAAATTGAACGTAAAGCAGAGAGAATTGCTGAGGAGCTTCTTGATGCCAAAGAACAAGTCGATTTTATCGATTACAGCTCTAGCCTCGATGCACTTCGAATCGTGCGTAAAGGAGAAAATCGCGACTACCGCTCAGAGCGAATTGAATTTTTAAGATTCGATACCATTTACTGGCCTTTTGGGGGTGAATATTGGCTCGATGAAGTGGCCGACTATAAGGTTTTAATCAGTTCACAATGTTATGCTGGTGATAAATTTGAAGAAGAGTTTGAAGAAGAAGAGGAAGAAGTAATTCCGGAGGACTTTTAGTGCGTCGATTCTTTCTACTTAGTCTTTTTTTTAGTTTTCAAATCTTTGCACAAGTTACAGAGCAAAAAAGTGTAGATGAATTAAGAAAAGACTTAGAGAAGATAGAACAGTCTATCGAAACCACAAGAGAGAGGCTTAATACTTTAAGCGATGCTCGTTTTTTACCTGATCTTTATTTTATGCTTGCTGAATTTTTAGTCGATAAATCGCGTTATATGATTATTATTAAACAGCTTGAGAATGAAGATGTCCCTCCTGAAGAGATTGACCTCAATGCAGAGAAAAGATCTAAATTTCAAGCCATCGATGTATATAAAAGTATTTTAGAGAAGTTTCCGAATTTAAAAGAAAGAGACCGCGCCTTATTTTTTATGGCACATGAATACCGTGAATTGGGCCAGCTTGAAGACATGATCAATACCTATCGAAAACTGACTGCTGAGTTTCCCAACTCACCCTTTTGGTCAGAAAGTATGCTTGTCATAGGCAACCAATTTATGGATCAACAAAAAGACTTTGAAGGAGCACTCCAATCTTACCAAAGAATTTTAGAAAAACCCCCAGGACCCTTCACTCCGCTTGCAAGATACAAAATGGGCTGGGCATATATTAATTTAGAAAAGTATAAAGAAGCTCTGTTAGCATTTGAAGATGTTTTAAAGCTAGACAAAAACATCGACCTGAATGAGCTTCCTGAATTTTACCGACAAACCGATGTAAGACGAGATGCCTTAAAAGCAATGGTTCTCCCCTATAGCGAAATTGAACCCAAAAAACTTGCAAGCTTTGGTGAGAACCGTGTTGATGCATTGAAGTACTTCTTTAGTCTCTCAAATAGCATTCATAACTACCGCATTGTTTTAGGAAGACTCGGAACTCGATTGAGCTTAAAAGGCAGATATATCGCAGCAACTCGGGTGTATTTTGAACTCTTACGAGTGAGCAATGATATTGAAGATCGTGTACAAGCAATTGAAAAGCTCTATGAGGCTATGAAAAAATCAGATAAAGACTGGCCTGTGGTAGGTTATTCTCGCGAAATTGCAAAAAGTCTCAATCGACTAATGAGTACAGATGTTTTTAATAAAGAAGAGAAAGAAACATATTTAAAGAATTTTGAGATTTTCTCAAGAGATTCAGCAACACGAGCGCAGAAAAGAGCAAAGAGAACAGGACAAAAAGAGCACTACAAACTTGCCATTGAAGCATATGAGAGCTATTTACAGAGTTTTAATGCTAGAAAATATGAGGCACAAATACGCATTAACCTTGCAGAGTCATATTTTAATATTGGCGATTTGGTTCGAGCTGGTAAGCAATATGAATTTGTAGGTAGAAGACTGCGTGGATCAAACCGAAAAAAATATCTCGACTCCTCTCTAGAGTCTTACATTAAAGCCTTAAAAGAACCGGAACTTTTAACCCGATTTCAAGTTGTACAGGCTAGAAATGGACTCCGGACTGTAGGGCGTTTTTTTGTAAAGAATTACAAAAGAGATCCAGCAGTTGAGAATCTAAAATTTTTGATTGGCAGAACCTATTATGATGAAAGAGATTTTGATAATGCCGTCAAAGCATTTTATAGCTATTTAGGATCTTATCCTAGAGGAAAAGAATCTGAAACGGCTGCAAATTTAATTCTCGACGCTTACAACCAAAGAGAAGATTACGATAAGCTTATCGAAGCAGGAAAAAAATTAGTAGCCTATAAAAAACTAGATCAAGGCTTGCGCTCTGATATCGCTGAAATTGTTAGACAGGCAGAATTCAAGAAAATTCAGGTTGAAGAGGGAGATTTTTCATCTCCAGAATATGCCAAAAAACTCTTAAAGTTTGCACAAAAGTTTAAAGGATCTGACCTTGGAGATCAGGCCTTATTTGAAGCCTTTAACTCTTACAAAGCAAAAAAAGACCCTACTGCTTATCAAGCCGGAGAGCAGCTATTGTTTAAATTTGGCAATTCAAAATATGCTAAAGCAGTTGTGTCTGAAATGGGAAAAATGGCATTGTTTACTGCTGATTTTGCTCGAGCTGCGAAATACTTTGAAGCCTTTGCAAAAAAATATCCTCTCGATGCTGAATCTAAGAAGCTTCTCAGCTCAGCCGCTGAAATGCGTGAATTGATGGGGAATTTTAATGAAGCCAAGCAAGACTATCGCGCACTGGCGAATCCGACAAAAGTTGCAGAGATGGATTATCTTTCACAAAACTGGGTGAGCCTTGAAAAATCAGCTAGAGCGATAGGTGGAATTCGCTCGAACTACTGGCGAGGACTGGCTCTGTATCGCAGAGGAAACTCTGCCGCTGCGAGGGCTTTTTTTCAAAAAGCATCCACCCAAGCATCAAGAAGTTTTGAAGAGCAATCTATGGCGGCTCACTCTTTGTTCTTATTGGCCTCTGAGTCACTAAAGTCTTACAAGAAGATTCAAATCAGACTTGGTCAAGAAGCCCAGGCAGTTCAACAAAAAAATCAAAGATTACAAGACCTAACCAATCAACTACAAAAGGTTATTCGCTTTGGGAATGGTACATGGACCATAGCCGCCCTCTATGCATTAGGTCAGTCCAATCGCGAATTTGCCAATTTTATTTTAAAATCTCCTGTGCCACAAGGATTAAACTCTTCACAAAGGCAACAATACAAACAAGCACTCAACCAACAAGCAGCTCAATATCAATCAACGGCAGACAACTTTTTTAAGCAATGTATACAAAACGCAGAAAAATTTGAAGTATTCAGTGTTTTTGTAAAGGGCTGCCTAAGTAAAGGATTGATCGAAGTAGACGAAGAAAAAGATGCACCAAGACCTTCAAGAGCACTTGATTCATCTCCAGCAGCAGCCCAAAGCATACGTCGTAAACTTTTTGATGACTCTCGAAACGTAAAGCTCTTGATTAACTTAGCCAAAGTCTATAACAAAGCGAGAGACTACGCGATGTCGAATTTGATTTTAAACCGAGCACAAAGTATTGACCCCAAAAACGCCAGCTTGATTTCTATGCAAGGGGTCAACTTTATTTATATGAACCAGCTTGAAGAAGCGAAGAGAAGTTTTGACCAGGCTCTAAAAGTGAATTCTCGCGACTCTACGGCACTCTATGGGATTGCTGCCCTTTACAAACAGTTTAAATTTTCACGAAAATTTCGGTCGGCCCGTCAAAGGGCAAACGGATCAGGCAGACCGAGTGGAATTTTTCACCCTTGGATGACCTCCCTTTAAGTCGAGCTTTCAAAAGAAATATCCTCAAATCAATCTCTTCATCATAAGATAGTCAATAGTGGAGAATGATTTTGGGAAGCAACCGGCGCGATTTAAAAAAATCATTAAAAATTCGCATTGAAAACAACAATGATTTGATCTTCGATGAAGTATTTTCTTTTTATCCTATATCGATCGGTCGTTCTGAAAAATGTGATATAGCTCTATCTGAGTTTGACTTTATTTCTCGACAGCACGCGGTGATTACTGTTGAAAACAACCAACTGAAATTGGTAGACCTCAAAAGTGCAAATGGCATCTACCAAAATGGTCTTCGTATTCAAGAAATACCAATTAAAGAAAAAAACATTTTTCAAATTGGTGATCTCACTTTTCATGTGCAAAAGCTAAGCCTAGCCAGTAAACCTCCGCCCACACCTAAAATAGATAAAACCATGCTTGCCCCAATCGAGACACTCGATTTGCAAGAACAATATGAAGTGCAAGAGCAAATCGCTGCCGGCTTTGATCTAGATATTCCTGATAAAAATCCTATCAAAAAAGGCCCTGCTTCTGCTATGCCAAAAGCTCCATTGAATCTACCGAAAAATATCCCACTTGAGCCGCAAGGAATATCGGGGGGAGCCAATATGCTTGCGGTTCACCCTCAAGTCGATCAGCTTGGCCCTAAAAATCGAGTTCTTGAAGGCTATGTAGTTTGGAAAGATCAAATCTTTGATTCAAAACTTTTTTATCCGCAATCAAAAATCAGTATCGGAAATGAGTTTTACAGTGACTTAAATGTTCCGCAAATTCGCGGCTCTTTTGACCTTGCAGTATACAGCGGCATAAGAACTCTATGTATTATTCCAAAAGGAGCAGATGCTGAACTCCAAAGAGGCACAGAACATATGAGTTTGCAAGATTTGGTTCAGGCCAATATTGTGAAAAAAGACAAGCATGGCTTTGTAATTCAAATAGACAATCAAGACCTACTCAAAATTCATGTAAATCAAGCGCTAACAGTCCAATTTCGCTACGGACCAGCTCCTAAATTGCTTACTCGAACGCAAATGCTCGATTCGACCGAAGAGATAAAACGCACTACATTGATCTCTGGTATCGTTCATTTATTTCTAATGATACTTTTTGCATTGAACCCGCCTTCCTACGATGCTCCAAAACTGAAAGATATTCCCAAGCGTTATGCCAAGCTCTTGGTTAAGCCGCCAAAGCAAATCATCAAAAGAAAACCCAAAGTGATAGAGAAAAAAGAAAAGCCCAAACCAAAAGAGCCGCAACCCAAAAAGAAAGTTGTACGAAAAAAAGTTCAAAAACGTCCTAAAAAGGTAGTATTAAAACCCAATAAAAACTTAAAAAAAATCAACAAACTCCCCGCGAAAAGACCCGACCCGAAACCAAAGGTCAAAGAGCTTGGTGCGCTAGCCGCACTTGGGGCACTCAAACCAATGCCCAATCAAAAGCAAGCGGCAGTAAATATCAATAAAAATGCAGGGGGCTCGCAAAAATCGCTCAATACCAGTAAAATTGTGGCAGGCTTAAAAAGCAATTCTGGTAAACTTGCCTCATCTGGCAATAAGGGGGTTGAGACCAAAGGCTTAGGAGTAGGCTCAGGCAAAGGTTTTGGAACTCAAGGTTTAAAAGGCGGTGCTGGGGCCAGAGGGGTTGGCGGCGCTGTGATTGGCAGCCCTAAACTTGCATCGGTTGGCAAAACAGAGGGGCTAACGCGTGATCAAGTTATGAAAACTCTTTCAAAGTATATTGGTAAAATTCAGCGATGCTATGAGCGCTCTCTTTTTGACAATCCCAATTTAAAAGGACGAAGTGAGTACCAATGGGAAATATCACCTGCCGGAAGAGTTCAGTGGGTCAAGGTGATTAAGACCGATATGTCGGGAGCAGATTCACTGAATTCTTGTGTTAAAAAGGTTTTTTTGAGCATGAAGTTTCCTCGGGCAAAAAACGGACAATCTACAGTTCCTAATATAGGCTTTCCGTTTGGTAGACTGTGACACCATCTAAGGTCTAGATGTAA
>CAZZCP010000014.1:0-12942 GCA_964653235.1 uncultured Pseudobdellovibrionaceae bacterium
TGGCTGAGCACTCAATGTGCCATCCAGGTCGACCTTTGCCCCAAGGAGAATCCCATGAGGGCTCCCCCTCTTTAGAGGGTTTCCACAAAGTAAAATCCATCGGATTGCGTTTTTTCGGATCGACCTCAACTCGTACACCTGCTTGCAGTTCATCGACATTACGACCTGAGAGCTTTCCATAGTCAGAGAATGCTTGGATCGAGTAAAAAACTTCGCCCTCAACCTCATAAGCCGAATCAGCAGAAATCAAATCCTCGATCATTTGAATCATATCACCAATATGATCGGTCGCTTTCGGATTGAAGCTATGTTTGCGAAGCCCTAGGCTTTCGTAGTCTTTTTGAAATTCAGCAATGTATTTGGCAGCGATCGCTTCGGATGTAGTATTTTCTTCATTGGCTCGCTTGATGATTTTATCATCGACATCGGTAAAGTTGTAAGCCATCTGCACTTCATAGCCCGATTTTTCAAGCCAGTTTCGCAGAAGGTTGTAAACAACCGCTCCACGAAAATTACCAATGTGAAGAAAATCATAAACGGTTGGGCCGCAGCAATACATGCGCACTTTGCCTGGCTCAATCGATTCAAAAAGCTGTTTTTCTTTTGCTAAAGAATTGTAAAGCTTTAAAGCCAATTCCTCTCTCCCATTACTCTTTGATTCTCTCTTTCGCGATACTCTGCGCCGGCAATACTAAGCTCGGTCCAGGGAATAGCCCGTAAGCGAGAGACTTCGATCGGCTCTTCAGTTTCTACACAAATCCCATAAGTACCATCTTCAATGCGAGACAAAGCTTGCTCAATTTGTATCAGTTTTTTTCGAATGGAGTGACCTTTCGAAATAAGAATTTCTTGATTTTGTAAACTTTGCGCATGCTCGGCCTCATCTCCTTTTTCTCGGTCTTGTAAAAAACTTTGAAAACTCTGCAGTTGTTCTAAAAGCTCTTTTTTGCACTCGAATAAACTCTGCTGACACTCTTGGATGAAATCAAGTTGCAAATCTGACATAGTACCCCCGTAAAAATGTAAAATCAAAGATGAGACATGTATCTACCAGCTTGCTAGTATGAGGCAAGTTTTTCCTAGCCCTTGGCTTTCTGCAATGTGATGACATTTATTGCCTATTTCTTAAGATGAGTTTTTTTTTAGCGCCTCAAGATTTTGCCATAGCTATCCGTTATTTAAGTAAGAGTTTTAATTACAAAGGAGAGATTCTAGGATGGATCAGAGTAAAGGCAATATTCAACAGAGCATTGATATTACCCCAAAAAAAGACGAATTCATTGAAAAAGAAAACCACTGCCCGCTTTGCAAAACCGAGCTGAAATTTCAACATGAAACCAACTTTAAAACTTTTAAAGTCGAAGAAAAAGCTCAGTGCCCCGCATGTGGCTTAAAAATAAAAAGTCGAAACTTTGACCTGCACTAATCAGAACAGATCTCACTCACCGCATTGTGTGGGTGAAGACTTTCAATATGAGAGAACTTAGCCCAATAAGAAAGAATATCTTCTTCAGCCTCTAACATATTTTTTACTTTACGGGCAGCATCCTCACAGAACATTAGATTTTGACCATTTCGTAGAGCAAACTCCTGTTCATCTTCACGCTTTACAGCCGACTGAACTGGAGTTCCCAAAGCTTTCTCTACTTTTTGAATCCATTTGGCAAAATCCAAATACTCTTTAGAGTCACGAAGCTTGATTTTAACTTCAGCATAACTTCTTTGACTATGAGGAGTGGCAATAATGCCTTGATCAGAGCTAAGCCATTGAGAAACATCCTCAAAGTCGAGTTTCTTACCAAAAAAATCTTTCTGAAATTTTTCTTGAATCAATTGTCTGGCAAGTGCAGCCGAACAAGGGCAAGTGCTCGAATAAGGTATTTCAAAATACAATTCAGCAGCAAAATTTTCATCCGTATATTGTGCTTCAATACGAATAGGATAAGACCTCCAGCCCCAGTTGCTACTCACCAAAGATTTTTGTCTAAGTAAAAATTCAAATGAAAGTTCTAAGTAAACGGTCGTACTTATATCTGCATGCGAAGCCAGTGAGTCTTTTAAAATTGCTTTGAGCAAATCCATATCAAAAACCTGGCTGGTTAATTTGTCGCGAAGTTGTAGATACAAACGCGACATATGAATGCCTTTTGCTTTAGGATCTTTTAAATCGACAAAAATATTGGCCATTGCAGGGGTTCTGTGAAAGTGACCGGCATCTTCAAAAAGAAGAGGCATTTCAATCTCAGTCATTCCTACTTTATTGATCGTTCCCTCGAGTTGAACATTCGCACTATTGGCAATGTCGGGCATTGAAGATTTTGTTCTTTGTTTTTGAGATCTTGTTTGTTCTAGATTTGTGTCTAACATTTATAAACAATCCTTTTTCAAACACATTAATGTATATAAGTAGGTTTGAAAAGCTTTCCAATTAAAAATCTTGATAAAGGAGAATCGATACTAACGCAAGAGCTAAAATAGAGCTTCGACAAAGGCTGTACTCTCAAAATTGCGTAAATCAGCAATGCCTTCACCAATACCAATTCTCTTTATGGGTATCTTCAATTCATTGGCAACACCAAAAGCAACCCCGCCTTTGGCGGTACCATCCATTTTAGTAAAGATCACCCCACTGAGCTCAAGAGCCTTATGAAATTCTTTGGCCTGCATCAAGGCATTCTGGCCATTGTTGGCATCGAGAATAATCAAGGTTTCATGTGGCGCATCGGGAATCACTTTCTGCACCACGCGCTTCATTTTTTTAAGTTCTTCCATCAGATTCTGTTGGGTATGCAAGCGCCCAGCGGTATCAATCAACAAGTGATCGACACCTGCAGCTTTTGCCTTCTCACAAGCAGAGTAGGCCACGGCACTAGGGTCTTTGACATCAGCAGGAGAAAAGATTTCTACGCCTGCTCTTTCTGCCCACACTTTGAGTTGCGTATCAGCGGCAGCACGAAAAGTATCGCCCGCTGCAAGCATCACTTTTTTGTTTCTCTCAGATAGCTGTGAAGCAAGCTTGCCAATCGAGGTCGTTTTGCCTGAACCATTCACTCCCACAATCATCCACACGACGGGCTTGGCCTCAATGTCTTGATCTAAACCCAAAAGACTGGTTCTTTCGCTATTTTCACCATTGCTTGCTAGCAGTATGTTAAGCAGAGCTTCTTTGATTTTGGTCTTTACCAATTCAGGATTGTTCTTTTCTGCCCCACTTAAAGATTCTTGCAAGGGTTCGAGTATCTCTTGAACGGTTTGGGGGCCTAAATCAGAAGTGTAAAGAACTTCTTCAATGTCTTCCCAATCTACTTCTCCAGCACCAAATAAGCCTTGAATACGTCCCCAAATCGAAGATTTGGTTTTTGACATGGCAGATTCAAGATTGGCCTCTGGTTCAGGGGCAACTACTTGTGCTGGCTCTGGTTCTTTAAGAACTTCTAATTCAACAGTCTCTTGTTTTGTTTCAACCGGAATCTGTGGCTTGGGTTTGTGGGGAATCTGATCTTGGCCCTTTTTGTACATATAAACAAAGGAGCCAAGAAAGGCTGTGGTCACTACGAGAAAGGCAATGATAATTTCAATAGTCATGAGAGCCTTTTAGCTTCTCTCAGACTCTCATTCAAGAAAATTAGGCCTGAGCGATTTTTGCTGCGTCCTCAAGATTTACACTTACCATTTTAGAGACCCCGCGCTCTTGCATAGTAACGCCATAGAGCTTTTTATTGATCTCCATGGTGTGCTTATTGTGGGTTACAAGAATAATCTGAGAGCGTTTAGCCATTTCTTTGACAAGCTCATTGAAGCGAAAAACATTGGCATCATCAAGCGGTGCATCGACCTCATCTAGTAAACAATAAGGTGATGGTTTGACCAAAAAGATCGAGAAAATCAGAGCAACCGCTGTGAGAGCTTTTTCTCCACCTGAGAGCAGAGATACTGATTGCAGCTTCTTGCCGGGAGGCTTGGCCATGATATCAATGCCCATTTCGCCTTTTTCTTCATCTTCAACCAAAATAAGCTTCGCCTCACCCCCGCCAAACAAGACCGGAAAAGCCTTCTGAAAGCGCTCGTTAACAGCCTCAAAGGTGTCGCGAAAGCGCTTACTACAAATTCGATTGATTCGATCAATCACACGATTGAGTTCTTTTTTGGCATTGTTGAGATCTTCTTGTTGCTGCGATAAGAACTCATACCTTTGTGCCGTTTCTTCATATTCTTGGATGGCAGAGAGGTTCACTTCTCCAATTCGACCTAATTTTTGCTTTAATTCTTCGACTCGAGATTCGGTTTCGGCATCGGGATCTTCACGGTCTTTAAAATTACCGGCAATTTCGGAGAGCTCTTGCATATATCGCTCACGAATTTGCTCGACCAAATAGCCTTCTTTCATCTTGGCTTGCTCAAGCTTAAGTTGAGCCTGATTCATTGAGCTTTGCTCATCGGTATATTGCTTTCTTATCGACTGCAATTGATCTTCGATATCTCGAAGTTCATCGAGTTTTACATCGAGGCTTTCTTTAAGACTTTCGAGTTTCTGCTTTCGCTCATCGATGGCGTAGGCGAGTTTTTCAATCGATACTTGTTCTTGTTCAAACAAGACTTGATTTTCACTTAGGCTTTGATTGTTTTGTACAGATTCTTCTTCTAAAGAAGAAAGTTTTACTTCTACTTCGCGCAAGGATTGCGCCAGCATTTCTTTTTGTCTTTCGGCTGACTCTACTTGCTGTTGCTTTTCAGCGGCCTGAACCCGTAGATCGCTGATCTTCTTTTGCAGATCACTAACGCCATTTTTCGTTTCATTGTATTCGCGATCTTTCTCTGCTACAGATACTTCAAGCTGTTTTTGTTCTTCTTCGAGCTCTGCTATTTTCTCTTCAAGCTCTTGCAGCTTGCGTGCTTGCTCTTGAGATTTTTCTTTTAAACTCTCTAGTTTGAGATCTTGTCGTTCAACTGCCTTTTGCGCATTCTTCCACTCATTTTCAGATCGCTCTAAATCTTTTTTCAGTTCGGCAACTTTAATCTCTTTTTCTGTTTGGTTTTTGTGAGCCTCTTCAAGATCTTTCTCAAGACTGACTAACTGCGACTCTAATTTTTTTAAGGCGGTTTCTGATAGAGCAAGTTTACCAGCCCACTCTTCTTTTCTTTGTGATAGCTCTTTAATTTCTCGGCTGCGCTTTAAAATTCCAGAATCGGCACTCTCTTCACTTCCGCCAGTTAAAACTCCATCGGCAGATAAAAGATCCCCCTCTTTGGTAACAAAGTTCCAGTTGGGATACAGAGGGCGCAAGCTCAAAGCTCTTTTCAGAGAATCAACAACGACCACTCGGCCCAAGAGTTTTTCAACAGACTTCTGATATTTTTCTGGGGCCGTGACTTTATCTTGCAATCGGCACAAAACACCTTCTGCAGCAGGCATCTCAAGAGAATCTTCATCACTGACTTCTTCGCTAGAGAAAAAACTCGATCGCCCATTTTTTTCAGATTTTAGATATTCCACCGCTTGCAGGCTGGCATTTCCATCTTCACTTAAAATCATTTGCAAGCGAGAACCCAATGCAGATTCCATTGCCAATTCATATTCGTCTTCGACGCTCACTACTTCAGAAACAGGCTGCAATTCAGCAACGACATCAACTTGACCATCGGCGCGCATCTCTTGACGCTTTCGGTGCCAAAACATGACATTTTTGACACCTTCTTGAAAACCCTCAAAGTTTGCCTGCAAATCTTCTAGTCCATACAAGCGCGAGGCAACTTCATTGAGAGAGTCTTTAAATTCTTGTACTTCTTTGCGTTTAGCTTCAACTTGCAAAAGCAGGACATCTCGGTTTTCTTGAAAATTCTCAACATCTTTCATGATATCGAGCTGCATTTGGCGATGCCCTTCCATCTCTTTTTGAATTCTCTGGTGATTCTCAGCAAATTCTTTTTCTTTTTCTTGGTAGTCTTGTCGTTCAAGCCTAGCTTCATTCAAAGCTTCTTCGGCCTCAACATGTTGCACTCGATAGGCATCGATACTACCTTGAGCGGTCGATAAGCCTTGGCCGACAATCAGCATCCGCTTTCTTTCTTGAGTGAGCTGGTCATCGAGTTCTTGAATTCTTTGATCGATATTTTCAAAGCGTGAATTTTCACTTTCAAACTCAGCTTGGGTTTCAAGATGGATTTTTCGCAATGACTCTAGTTTATCATTTAGCTCTAACAGATCTGCATCGAGAATTTCTTTTCTAGCCTCAAGTTCTTGGCTCATTGAGCCTGTCATTTCTTCTTTTCGTTTGGCCTGCTCAACTTCAAATTTAAGATTTTGCAATTCAAGTCTTTTATTCTGCAATATTTCTTTTTCTTCATCTTGCTGTTTCTGAAGATTTAAAAGTTCGGTTTCAACTTGCGAGCTCTGCTCGGTTGACTCTTGCAAAAGAAATTCAAGCTCTTCCATTCTTTGTACCCGAGAGTCTTCAATTTCTTTGATCGACGAGAAAATTTGCTCTGCTTCTTCGGCTTCAGCATGAAGGCGTAAATATTTTTTGGCCGAAACCCAAAGCTCAATTTCTTCTAGCTCTGTCTTTAGCAAGCGATAGCGCTCGGCTTTTTTGGCTTGTCTTTGTAAACTATCAATTTGCCTCTTTAATTCTTGCACAATATCAGCAAGACGAACTAAATTTTGTTCGGTATTTTGTAGTTTACGAGTCGACTCTCGCTTTCTCACTTTAAATTTGGTTATACCTGCTGCTTCTTCAATAAGACCGCGGCGATCTTGAGGTTTTGCAACTATGATTTTACCTATGGCACCTTGTTCGATAATGCTAAATCCTTTTGATCCAGCACCTGTATCCATAAAAACTTCATGAATGTCTTTCAATCGAGCTTGTTGTTTGTTGATCAGGTACTCTGACTCACCACTGCGAAAAAGTCTACGCGTGATCATAATTTCGCTATGACCTACGTATTTTGAGGGAAAAGCACCGCCATCATCCTCAAGAGTGAGATGCACTTCACACATATTTGAAGGAGCATAGCCTTCCGCTCCACCAAAAATCACATCGGTCATTGAAGATCCGCGTAGATGCTTGGCCGACTGCTCACCCATAACCCATACCAAGGCATCAACAATATTGGATTTACCACAACCATTGGGGCCGACAACTCCAGTAATTCCGGCATCAAAATGAATGACTGTTCGATCTTTAAAAGATTTGAATCCGCAAAGCTCTAGTTTTTTAATTCGCAAGATGATCCCCTTGTTCGATCGCTGCTTGCGCGGCCGCTAGTCTTGCAATCGGCACGCGATAGGGTGAGCAGCTCACATAATCCAAGCCAGTCCTGTGAAAAAACTGAATACTGCTTGGATCTCCCCCATGTTCGCCACAAATCCCAACCTTAAGATTGGGTTTTGCCTGACGACCTAATTGTGTTCCCATTTCAACGAGTTTGCCAACCCCTTTTTGGTCGATGCTTACAAAGGGATCAGCAGCGAAAATACCTGCATTTACATAAGATCCTAAAAACTTACCTGCATCATCGCGCGACAATCCAATTGCGGTTTGCGTCAAGTCATTGGTGCCGAAGCTAAAGAAGTCAGCAAACTCGGCAATTTCGTCAGCTGTTACCGCAGCTCTAGGTAACTCGATCATCGTGCCAACAGAAAACGGAAAATGGATGCCACTTTCAGATTGTATCTTGTGAACTTCAGCTTCAACCTGCTCGCGCAAGACCCTGAGCTCGGTTTGCGTTGCGACCAAAGGAACCATGATCTCCGGTTCTACTTTTAGATTCTCCTTATGGCATACCACTGTAGCTTCAGCGATCGCTCGAGCTTGCATCCTGTAGATTTCAGGATAAGTGATCGCCAAGCGACAACCCCTGTGGCCTAACATCGGGTTGAACTCATGTAAACTGCGAACCTTTAAACGAAGCTTGTCTAAATTCACTTCCATGCTCTCCGCTAGCTCTTTGATCTCTTCTTCTGTTTGCGGAACAAATTCATGCAGTGGAGGATCGAGCAAACGAATGGTTACAGGTAGATCTTTCATTGCTTGAAAGAGTTTGTGAAAATCAGATCTTTGCATCGGCAAGAGTTTTTCTAATGCTCTGGCTCTGGCTTCACGAGTTTCAGCCATAATCATTTCACGTACCGCACGAATTCTCTCTGGGCCAAAAAACATATGCTCGGTTCGGCACAGACCAATACCTTCGGCACCAAAATCTCTTGCCATCGCAGCATCTTTGGGAGTGTCGGCATTCGTGCGAATTTTTAACTTTCGATATTTATCAGCGATATTCATAAAGTCTGAGAAGCTTTCATCGAGCGAGGGCGGAAGACTTTTTACTTCTCCCAAGAAGACTTCACCAGTACCGCCATCAAGTGTGATCTGCTCTCCTTCTCTTATCGTGTAGTTGCCAATGCGCAATTCTTTTTTTATATAATCGACATCGGCTTCCGCACATCCAGCAACACAACACTTACCTATCCCTCGTGCTACCACAGCGGCATGAGAAGTCATTCCCCCTCGAGATGTGAGAATCCCTTGAGCAGCAACCATTCCTGCAATGTCTTCGGGTGAAGTTTCAATGCGCACCAAAATTACTTTTTCATCGCGTTTTTTAGCCTCTTCAGCATCTTCACTATTAAAGACAATTTTTCCTGAAGCCGCGCCAGGGCTAGCAGGCAAACCTTTCGTCAATTTTTGCTTGTCGGCCTTCGGATCGAGAGTTGGATGCAAAAGCTGATCGAGCTGAGCAGGTTGCACTCGAAGCAGAGCTTCCTTCTCATCAATCAAGCCTTCTTGAAGCATTTCCATAGCAATGCGAATGGCAGCCCTTGCAGTGCGCTTGCCATTTCGAGTTTGTAAAAGAAAAAGGCGATTTTTCTCTATGGTGAACTCAATATCTTGCATATCTCGATAATGCTTTTCGAGTTTATTATAAATATCCACTAACTCTTTGTAGGCTTCTGGCATGGTATTCTCTAAACTGCCTGTATCGCCGTCGGCAGCAGAGACGGCATGTGGGGTGCGAATTCCTGCAACCACATCTTCACCTTGTGCATTGATCAAATACTCGCCAAAGAATCTCTTCTCACCTGTTGATGGATCGCGAGTAAATGCCACACCGGTGGCCGAGTCATCTCCCATATTGCCAAAGACCATCGACTGAACATTGACCGCTGTCCCCCAGGTATCGGGAATTTCATTTAGCTTTCTATATGTATTGGCGCGGTCAGAGTCCCAAGATTCAAAAACGGCAGCAATGGCTTGCCATAACTGTTCATGTGGATCCATTGGAAAATCTTTTCCGGTACTATCGGCAATTTGCTGTTTGTAGTCTTTCACCAAAAGCTTGAGATCATCTACTGTCAATTCGCTGTCATTGGTGTAGCCTTTTACATCTTTCATATCTTCAAGGCTAACTTCTAAGAACGAGGAGTTCATACCCATAACAACATTAGAGAACATTTGCAAAAAACGTCGATACGAATCCCAAGCAAATCTTTCGTTGCCAGATACTTTCGCAAGTCCCAATACTGATTTGTCATTCAAACCAAGATTTAAAATCGTATCCATCATCCCCGGCATCGAAACCCTTGCCCCGGAGCGAACACTTATCAATAGTGGATTTTCATCAGAACCAAATTTTTTCTCTAAAAGCTCCTCCATTCTCGTTAGACTTTGTAGAATTTCATTTTTTACTTCTTGAGAGAGGCTTTTGCCATTTTCATTGTAACTACCACAAACATCGGTTGAAATCGTAAAGCCCGGAGGAACAGGGATACCCAACTTGCACATTTCTGCAAGATTTGCCCCCTTACCGCCTAAGAGGTTTTTCATTTTGGCATCGCCATCGGTTTTTTCTTTGCTAAAAAAATAAATGCTTTGCATTTTCGGCTCTCCTAGAAGTTCTCGAGTTTATTCATTACAAATTCGCACAATTGATCCACAGACACACGGTCTTGCTCCATCGTATCTCGATGACGAACAGTTACTTTGTTATCTTTTTCGACCGTATCAAAATCGATGGTTACGCAGAGGGGGGTACCAATTTCATCTTGACGACGATAGCGCTTACCAATGCTGCCGGTTTCGTCATATTGTACTTTAATAAATTTGCTGAGCTGATTTTGCAGTTTGCGAGCCAGCTCTTGAAGAGGAGCTTTCTTTGACAAAGGCAAAAGTGCAACTTTTATGGGCGCAAGATCTGGGTGAAAGCCCAAAACCACACGGCGATCTTCTTTACCCTTCTCATCGGTCGTAAGCTCTTCGCGGTAAGCATCGCAAAGAGAAGCAAGAAGCATACGATCACAACCTACCGCAGTCTCAATAACATAAGGTAAAAACTTTTCTTTATTGGCTTCATCAAAATACTCTAGGCTTTTTCCTGAGTGCTCTTGGTGGCGCCCCAAATCAAAATCGGTACGGTTGTGAATGCCCTCAAGCTCTTGCCAACCAATTGGAAATTTGTACTGAATATCATAGGCCTCTTTGGCATAGTGAGCCAGTTCATTGCCAGCGTGCTGATGAAAGCGCAGATTCTCTTCACGAAAGCCAAGCTCGAGATAGAACTGTTTGCGAGTCTCTTTCCACTCGGCCATATGCTCATCATCGGTTCCGGGTTTTACAAAGTATTGCATCTCCATTTGCTCAAACTCACGCGTTCGAAAAATAAAATTTCCGGGAGTGATCTCATTGCGAAAACTCTTACCAATTTGAGCGATACCAAAAGGAATCTTTCGGCGCATAGAAACCTGCACATTTTCAAAATTGACAAAAATACCTTGCGCAGTTTCGGGCCTTAAATAAACCACCGAACCCGAGTCCTCAACAGGCCCCATATGAGTTTTAAACATCAAATTAAAAGTTCGAGGCTCCGATAGATTTTTGCTGCCGCAATTGGGGCAAACCGAAGGATCTTCGACTTGATCGGGCCGAAAACGATAACGACACTCTTTGCAATCGACCAGAGGATCAGTAAAACCATCGACATGTCCTGAGGCCTTCCAAACTCTTGGGTGCATAATAATAGCAGCATCAAGACCTTCGATATCCGCTCTACGAGTCATACTCTCCCACCACTTCTTTTTCACGTTGAGCTTTAATTCGACCCCAAGAGGGCCATAGTCCCAACAAGAATTGATTCCGCCGTAGACCTCGCTACTTTGAAAAACAAAACCTCTTCTTTTACTTAGGGAAACCAAGGTTTGAAAATCATCTAGACCAAGTTGAGTCATAGCCTATTCCTTTTGCTCTCTTGGATTGCAAGAATGAGAGCTTTCCTGAGTGCTTTTAGGGATTTAGATCTATTCGATACAGCGAGCTGTGTCAACAGCTGCGACTGGTCTGAGGGCGACCTGCGCTTGCCAGATGCTGCTGCAAACAAGAGAATAAATAAAAGGGGGAAGAATGCCGCAAAGCCTTTCTATTTTTGGTCTGTTTCTACTATTTTGCTGTGCACTGATACCACTAGAGAGACCCTATGCTGCTAAGCCCAAAGATCCTGATTTGGCAATGACAGAATATATGCGAGGAATGGCGCAACAACTAGGACTGGAGTGCATTGACTGTCACAACACTAAGAATTTTAAAGACCCTAGCAAAACAAATTACAAAATAGCCAAAGAACATATCGCGATCACTGCCAAAATCAATGAGATGAATTTGCTGAAAGGCAAAAAAGTCACCTGCTATGTTTGTCACCAAGGTAAATCAAAGTTCACCTATGAAAAAGAGTGGAAAATTGGCGACTAAAACATAGCCAGAAGACTCACCTTAATATTCCTAAGGCAATGGATGTTCAAGTTTAGAATCAATGCTTTCCTTTAAATATTGCTTGAAAAAGTCTTGATTGGTCGCTTGCATTAAGACAGGACTAAGCACCTCTTTTGCCATTTCTTCAGGAGTCCATTTATAATATTTAGAAACTTCTTCACCAGAAAAGCTTACAGTTAACTGATGGGCAATATCAGGCACAAAATCTTCTATGTCGTATTGCAAGATCTCTACAACAACATCATTGTTAGATTCAAAAATAGCTAGTGAACCCATATAAGAGTAAGCTTCTGATCGAGGACCAAATCGATGAAGTACAAAAAATTTAATTCTATAGTAAGAGTATCCTTCTTCATCGAACTGCTCCAATGAGTCCCAAGCAAGCCCAAAATATTTAATTCTAGCTACTGAAGACTTTTTCAAAGTCTCATGGTGTTCTTTTGAAACATTTTGTAGAAATAGAGAATCAGGCTCGATTCCCTCTTTTTTAGTTAGACCATTTTCAGCCAAATTAATTTCATCACCGCCTGGTTCTTTATCACTAGGGTTTAGATCTACCCTCTCAAATTCCAGGCTTTGACGAGCATCTATATCATCTCTCACATGAAAACTTATAGCCATTGTTCCCGTATCATTTTTTATCCAGTTTAATTCGATATTTGCTTTCTGCAGCTCTGGGCTTGAATCGAGAAACTCTGCCCAAGCGGAAAGACTGATAAAAAGAAAGGGAATTATAATAAATTTCATATGCTCTCCTATAAAAAATACATTCTAAGATCTTTGTATAAGACCTCAATGATTTTAAAATCTTTATATCTCTATGGGGGCAATAACTATTCCAAATTAGCTGCTCCCTTTTATTTCACTTTTTTTGCAAAATTAAATTCTGCTTTCAATGACTTGGGATACTTGTCCGAAACTGCATCAAATTTTAAACAAATTAGGACAAAAAACACGAAACATTATAAATACTTATTGCCTTCGGCCGGACGTCCGAAGTGAAATAAAAGGGAGCAGCTCTAGCATTTTATCTCAATTATTGTAAAGTTTTTTAGTTCAGTAATTTAGATTCCTTCTTGCTCAAAATTCGTTTAGCTTTCCAATGACTTTAAGGGAGGTTCGATGAAATTTTTAAGTCTTATTCTTGTTTTTTGGGGTGCTTTGGCGAATGCAAGTGTTGATTGTA
>CAZZCP010000014.1:12952-20905 GCA_964653235.1 uncultured Pseudobdellovibrionaceae bacterium
ATCAGGGTGATAATTTTGATCTTCAATTTTGCAGGTTTTTAAAATCACTCAAAAACGAAAGCTGTGTTGAAGTAAGTGAATTGGCTGTCATTTTAAGAAGGCAGTCCTATGAGAGCCCGGGCATTGCTGAAGTTGAAGTTCGAAGTGTACAAGAAGATGTGAAAGATTCACGCTACAAAGTTTTTCATGAGGATGTGAATGCTAGGATTCGTAATCTATATGTAACTACAGTTTCCGTTCAAAGAGATGAGCAAACTGGCTATTGCCAAGCCTATGCTGTTATACATGGTCATTGATATTTAAATCTTCTATATTAAATCAAAATAAGTAAGTCATATGAGCCATAGAGACTTGCAATGAACCCGATTTACTTGGGATCTTAATGGCTTACTTATTTATTTTAAATGCTAAATAGGCGATACACATTTAAAAAAATATTTAGATGAAGTGATTCAGATTCGTCTTAAATCTTATCAGCGGCTTAATTCGAGCCGTAAAAAGTGTTTTCAGACCAAGAGTAAAATTGTCAATTTTGAGCAATGATTGTATTTCCAATTCTATCTATTTTGGTTACTATCAGTATTGAGTTGAAGAAACAAAATATGTAGTAATAGCAGGGGGGCTTATGTCTTTATCTCAGAGTCAAATTGAAATGTGGAAGACAGTCGTGTCTTTGGTTCATGCAGATGGCAAGGTTCACGAAGCTGAAGATCAATTTTTGAAAGAGCGTTTTGCAAAACTTCCGCTAACCGATGAACAAAGACAAGAACTCTTTCAGTATATAGAATATCCAGAAGAGCCTCGAGAAGTTTTTCAAAGAATTAGTGAACCAAGAGACCGGGCGCAACTAATCTATTTTGCTCGGCTTTTGTTTTACAGTGATGGCGATTATAGTGCTCAAGAAAAACACATTTTAGAGCTTCTGAATTCTGAAGTAATGAGTAAAGTAGATATGCAAGCAGCCATGCATAAGATGGATCAAATCGTTCTCGATTTCAAAGCAAAAGAAGAAGCTCGCAAAGAGGCCCAGCCCTTGCATCGCAAAATCATCAATGCGATCGTTTTTTGGGTAGATCTAGACAATATGCATGACTAAAAAATATGAATCACCAAAATGTAATTCGAACGATCTACACTGATCTTGCTTCTGTGGATACTCTAAACTTTTAAATATGGAGTTATAATGAGATTTTTTCTAAGCTTTTTCTTGCTGATCTTAAGCGCTTGTACGAGCATGCAGACCCTTCATCAACTGCAAAACTACGAAATAACTTTAGCCGATGCGAATCCCCAAGATACAACTGTAACTGAAGTAAGAGCTAAAAAAGACAAAGCAGGAAGAGAAGCAAAAATTCTTTCGGCCTTTTATGGGCTAGATGATGCTCTTCCCATAATATCGAATAAGGCCATTTGTAAAGGAGCAGGTAAAAATGATGGCATGCCGGTGATTTTTTCACATGAGATTGACCTTGCTTCGATGCAAGCTGGAGATTTTCAAATTACTACCGCCTCAGGTAAGATTGGTAAGATTACTTGTGTTACCTTGGCTCCAGCTGATGATAAGGGTGAGCTTCGAACCGTATTGATTGCTGGGCATTATGGTAGTATTGAAGATCAGCCTGTCAAAGTAGAGATCATTGGCAATCTTTTGTCGATAGATAAATCGGTGAACTTTAAAGCTGCCCAAAGTTCGGTTATTCCACTTGAGAAAGGGCCGAGCATGATCTTGGCTGAGCGACTACCCCCGGAGCAATTTGAACTAGGAAAAAAAGCGACTGCACTACCATGGGGAGGTGGCAGTGGGTGTCCTATCGGCACAAAGCAAATTGTTCGAGTCACTTGGGTTGGGGGAATAACCAAGCCTGGGGGGGATGAAGCCGATGATAAGGAAAGACTTCAGTACAAAGTGACTGTTAAGCAAGGTAGCAAGACAATCAAAGTTATACCTTTTGCCTTGGCCGATCTTGGCGATGGAGACAACAACCATAAGCTTTGTTTGGATGTAGATGGAGAACCCAAGTCTGTTTTCTTTGCAGCAGGTTTTTTGACTGACCCTAGAGATGATTTGAACCCAATAACTGAAATTGAAGTGACAAGATAGTTTGATAGCTTTTGAAAAACCCTACTCACCCGCATGCGATCGAAATAAAGAGCCTATTTTAGAGCTATTAAAAAGCTATATAAAATCAGGAAGGCTTTTAGAAATAGGCACAGGCACAGGTCAACATGCAGTTTACTTTGCAAAAAATCTTACGAATATCGAGTGGCAAACTTCGGATGTACAAGAAAACCATGCAGGTATTCAAATGTGGCTCGATGAAGCTCAACTTAGCAATGTCAAAAATCCCATCAGCTTTCAAATTGGAAGAGACACTTTTCCAAAAGGAGAATATGATTTTGTCTACACGGCAAATACTCTTCACATTATGTCTTGGGATGAAGTTCAATCTCTAATTACTCTTTTGGGAGAAAACTCTAAAGTGAACAGCAAAGTCTTTTTCTATGGACCCTTTAAGTATAATGGAGAATATACCTCTAAAAGCAATCTAGAATTTGATTTGAATCTCCAAGAGAGCAATCCGAAAAAGGGCATTCGCGACTTTGAGAAAGTGCAAAACTTGATGCAAGAAGCAGGTTTTGATTTGCTCAAAGACCATGAAATGCCAGCCAACAATCGTATGCTTGTATTTGAGAAAAAGACAGAATCTTAAATATTAAATGGCAAAAAGCTTTGTTTCTCTTGTTAAATTAAATATTTAGGCCAAAGTGAAAATCTAGATCGTTTTAGCTACATTGCAATTTTTCATTGAAGTCATTTTTTTTATTTTATTCTCCTCATGATTCGCTAGATTGTCTTGTATGAAAAACAACAAAGAAGCCCCCAAACCAGATTTGAAGAAAATTCTTCCAACTCCGTTCTTGTGGATAGGCCTTCTGCTCGTATTCTTTTTTTTGAACTCCATTATCAATCCTGAAAAATCTGTAGATTACAATGAATTCGTCGATAAAATTGAAAGCAATGAATTCAAAAAAGTCATTATTGGAAGTGATCGGGTAACGGGAATTTTTAAAGATGAAGAAAAAGATAGTATTTATGCATATAAGGTCGACGATGAAAAACTCATTCAGCTTTTAAAAGAAAAAAAGATTTCCTTTCATGGCGTACCTGATAGCAGTTTTTGGAGCTCTATATTTGTTTGGATCATACCTCTTTTTTTCTTCTTTTGGATTTTGCGACAAGGCACACGTGGCCCTGGTCAGGGATTGTTTTCAATGAACAAATCACAGGCCAAAGTTCATATGCAAAAAGATATTGATGTTCGTTTTAAAGATGTTGCGGGCATTGAATCTGCAAAAGAAGAACTACAAGAAATTGTGAATTTTTTAAACCATCCTGATGAGTATTCGCGATTGGGTGGAAGAATGCCCAAAGGAATTCTTCTTGTAGGCCCACCAGGTACAGGTAAAACACTTTTAGCTAAAGCTGTTGCTGGAGAAGCGGGGGTTCCTTTTTTTTCGATCAACGGATCAGAGTTTGTTGAATTGTTCGTTGGAATGGGTGCTTCAAGAGTCAGAGATCTCTTTCGCCAGGCAAGGGAGAAATCACCTAGTATTATATTTATTGATGAGCTAGATGCTCTTGGCAAAGCAAGAGCGACTTCTTCTTATTCAACCGGCTCAAATGATGAAAAAGAGCAGACCCTGAATCAGCTGCTGGCCGAGGTCGATGGATTTGATAGTAAATCAGGGGTGGTTCTTTTGGCTGCTACGAATCGCCCAGAAGTTTTAGATCCGGCTTTGCTTCGGGCTGGTAGGTTTGATCGACAAATCTTAATCGATAATCCCGACCGTCAAGGCCGATTAGAAATTTTAAAAATCCACACAAAAAAACTAAAGCTCGAAAAAGAGATTGATTTAAACGAAATTGCTTTGCTGACATCAGGCTTTTCAGGAGCAGATTTAGCCAATTTGTGCAATGAAGCCGCTTTGATTGCAACTCGCAGAAAAGCAGAGCAGGTAGAATTTATCGATTTTGAAAATGCGATAGAAAGAATCATTGCTGGACTTGAGAGAAAGCAAAGAATTGCCAACGAAGAGGAGAGAGCACAAATCGCATACCATGAGATGGGTCATGCAACAATTGCTCTGGCAAATCCATTTTCAAGTAGTATTTTACAAAAAGTAAGTATTGTTCCAAGAGGAATGGGTGCATTGGGTTACACATTGCAAAGACCGGTTGAAGATAGATATCTCGTTACCAAAGAAGAGCTATTACAACAGGTTTCTATGCTACTTGCGGGGAGAGCTTCAGAAGAAATATTTTGTGGAAAAATCTCTACCGGCGCTAGCGACGATTTAGTAAAAGCAACCAATATTGTTCGCTCTATGATTCTTCAATATGGTATGGGAGATGAAACAGGCTTGATGAGTTTAGATTCGAATCAGCCCGTATTTTTATCCAATGACGGGATGACGACAGGTGCTTCGACTCCCTTAAGTGACAAGAAAAAAGAACAAATCGATAGAGAAGTAGAGAACGTACTGCAGACTGCTTATCAATCGGCAAAAAAGTGCATTGAAAACAACCGTGATTTTGTAGATCAATCAGTAAAGGCTTTACTTCAATCTGAGGTTCTCGATGCCGATGAACTGTATACACTCTGGAACCAGTTTGGAAGGCCAAATTCCTGAGTTAACCCACTCTTTTACAATATTAAAAATCAAAACCTGATCGAGATTAGCTTATCCTTAAAAAACTTTGCTATACTATTAGTCTGCTTCAATCAAGCAAAGCAGGTTTAGGAGAGAGTATGTACCGTGATATACGTGGAGCGATGGTAAAATTTCCCTATGTGGCGAGTCCAGATATGACTTTAACAGAGGCTGCCCTGTATATGAAAGAGTGTCGAATTCGTCATCTTCCGGTGATTGCTGATGACCAAATTCTTGGCCTGGTGAGTGAAAGGGACTTAAAAGAGTATCAAGATGGTGATCGTTTTCAAGATCTTTGCCTACATGAAATTATAAAGTATGCGGCTTTTGTGGTGAGCGAAAACGAAGATTTAAAAAGTGTGTTGGGTATGATGGCAAGCAATAAAATGGGATCAGCACTTGTAGTTAATTCTGAAAACCAACTCACTGGGATTTTCACCACAACAGATGCACTTTTACTTTTGCAAAGTCTTCTCGATGGAGATCCTAAGTTTTATGATCATAAGCCGGGCGAAGTCATTTTACTGCGGGAGCTTGCCAATTGGAATTAGAGTCTCCAAAGCTTCTTTTGGCAAAACTTGAAGAAGTTGCCAAAGGAGATCCTCAGTCTGTATCTGAAAAGTACAATATTCCAGTTGATGTATTGCTAAAAGCTCGTGAGACTCCCATTAGCCAAATGGTGAATTCCCACTATCCATACAAAACCAAAATGCGCCGAAAAAATTATCAAGAGCGAAAACAGGTTTTACAGATTGAATTGGTGAAATTTCAAAAATGGGTCAAAGAAACCGGTAAAAAACTTGTTCTGATTTTTGAGGGTCGAGATGCAGCCGGCAAGGGTGGTACTATCAAGAGATTTACTGAACATCTCAATCCTAGGGGAGCCCGGGTGGTGGCACTTGTAAAGCCCAACGAACAAGAGCTTGGCGAATGGTACTTTCAGCGCTATGCCCGTCAATTGCCAACTGCAGGCGAGATCGTCTTCTTTGATCGCTCATGGTACAATCGAGCGGGTGTTGAAAAAGTTATGGGCTTTTGCACGCCAGAGCAATATCAAGATTTTGCGAAACATGTTCCAGTTTTTGAAAAAATGCTGGTCGAAAGTGGAGTGCACGTCATAAAATTTTGGTTTTCTGTCTCTCGAGAAGAACAAATTCGTCGATTCATTGCTCGAACGCGAGACCCCCTTAAGCAATGGAAACTGAGCCCGATGGATGTTGCATCACTTGGTCTTTGGCGCGAATACACAGAGGCCAAAGAATCGATGTTTTATTCTAGCGATACAGAGCATTGTCCTTGGGTTGTAGTTTGAGCCGATGACAAAAAGCGAGCGCGACTGAATGCGATGAGATATGTTCTTCGCAACTTTGAATACACAGATAAAGATCCAAATTCAATTTGGCCCTTAGATCCTCAAATTTTAGGACCCGCAGAGAAAATCTATGAGCCCGATGAGTTGATTCAAAGAGATCTTTTTAAAAAAGAAATGAAATAATTTAGGCGATTAAACTTTCGCAAGCCTCGATACATTCTTTGCATGCTTCATGGCAGTCTTTGCACTCTTGGTGCTTTTTATGCTTTTCACATTCTGCCGCGCAAAGCTCACAAATTCCAATACAAGCTTTCACATAGGAACCAAACTCTTGCTTTGCCAAAGTATTGTAATTGGCCATGGCAGCGAGGGCATTACATACTTCAACACTATTGACTACGATCGCAAGACAAGGAGCCATCATGCCGTTACCTTGTGCGAGTTCACGCATGCAATGGGCAATACAAATTTCTCCAGCCTCAACGCAGTCTCTTGCTTTTTGCGCAACCTTCTCTAATTTGCTTTTTGAGAATCCAGAATCTTTTACTTTCGTATGATGATGGTGTTTTTCTTCTTTGGCAAAAGCTGTTCCTGCAGCCATAGCAATTCCAGCAGCACTGGCATGTTTGATCATATCTCTTCGGTTCATACAAACTCCTTTTTCTCAAATTAAAGTAGAAGCAATCTTAAGTCCAGTCCAGTTCGAGATTTAGCTATTTTGACACCATATAGGAGAGGCATACGCCCATTGATTGTTTCTTTGTTTGACTCGCAGGTAGTAAAAATCATGATTCGTAGTTTGTGTATCTGTAAAAGTCGTTTTCAGCTTAGATTCCCAATCAGCCGCAAGTCGATGAAAACGAAATGCTGGCGAGTCAATTTTACCTAAGTTTCGCGCATAAGAACCTTCAATCAATCGAGAGATCGGAATTTGATATTCTTTTTCATTGAATTCAGCATGAATCTGGCTGTCTTTTTCGGTTTCTACCTCAAGGTAGATGCCTTGGGTAGCTGGCGTGGTATTGGTGGGGTTGCCTTGTGAAACCACTTCGAAATCAAGAGTGCCTTTATCGATTTGCTTGAAATTACCATTGCGAAAGGGAACTTCAATACCTTTTTCTTTCTCCACTGGAGAGACAACTTCCATGCCGCGAAAGCGAGGCTCAATTTTTAGAATTCTTGAATTGGGAAAGTGCAGCCGACTCCGCCACGAGAAACTGCTTTTCTTTTCTCCCCAACCCACTTCTAGAAAAATTCTTGCAATCATTTTTGCATTCTCTGTTTCATTGGTCTTTTCGGGATGAAAGCGACGCAAGACTTGGTTGTTCTTAACGACCTCAACAGACTCTAGGGCCGAGCTAGCCTGGATGTCTATTTCGATTTCTCTTTCTTGAGTACTGGCAATACGACTACCCATAGGAGCGCCATTGACTGCAAACTGCAGATCCATTTTATCTCCGGTCAGGGCAAAGGTTCGGCCGGCAAAGATAGCTTCCCATATATCTTCGCGGCTGAGTGATTTGGCCCAAACACCGGTCTTTCCGTGGCCATAACTACCAGGGTAGGCACTATGATGGTCGGTGTTGCCAAGAAAGCCAAATTGATGCCCTAGTTTCAGTCCGTATTGCGCTGTTCCTGCATAGTCAATCGGACCCATTGAATGCAAAAAAGGGCGGGGTGATTCACAACTTTCTGAGATTCCATGCATTGAAAGAATCTCTAAGGCAGGAGTGAGATCGGGTGAAAAAACATCCCAATTTACCCCTCGTGAACCCAGAGGGTAGGCAAGGTGATGAGGAAAAGCAAACACTGCGCCTGATTTGTACTGCCTTAGTTTTTCTTGCACATCTGGAATACTCTCACCCAATAGCAATGGGCCCTCTAGATCTTTATACACAATTGTGTAATCCCCCTCATAACTTGAGTGG
>CAZZCP010000014.1:20915-29004 GCA_964653235.1 uncultured Pseudobdellovibrionaceae bacterium
TGAGTGGACCTCATAGCCAGGAAAGATCACAAATTTTCCCTCTTCATTGTAGTCTTTTACTTTTTCAAGATATCGCTCCCAGCCCTTGCGAAGTTTCTTAAAGCCAAGATTGTGAAAATCAATGATATACTGAATGCGCTCATCGGGTTCGGGCATATCGGTCCAATCTGCATGACCAGTTACAGAGACAAAGTCCAATTGTGTGCGAGCATTTTCAAAAGCGGCCGTCAGGGGGCCGTGAGCATAAGAAATATTGCAATGGTTGTGAAGGTCACCGTAAAAGACTTTATAATTCTTAAAACTGTTCATGGATCGGGTCTCCAAAGAAAATGGGGTTTGAATTGGAATGAATAGATTGCAAGCTAGCATGAATCATTTCAAGTGAGCGATGACCATCTATGCTTTTTACTTTGGGAGTTTCTCCCTTGGCAAAGCGATCAATCTCTCTTAAGAGCTCTAGGTCAGCGCCAAAGTGAGAGGAAGAAAAATCCTGATTGCGAGCATCAATAAGAATTCGATCTTTTCCGTGATTGGATAGTACTTCGATCTCTCCTGTAGCTCGGGTCATAAAAATTCTTCCGCTAGATCCAATTAGCTCAAAGCTTTCTTGGTCTTTGGCGGAGGGACCAAAAATACAAAAATATAGAGAGGCTTTGATGCCATTTTGATAGGTAATATGGCTTATGCAATGATCAATAATATCACTACCTGGTCGGTATACGCAGACATCCACTTGTTCATCCGGGTCTGTAGCCTGCATCCAACCTGCTTTTTGAAAGTCCGCATTGAATTGCTTCAGATCAGGGTCTTCATAAAGATTGTAGGGACATTGTGGTCGATCACATTCAGAGCATCTTAGGGGGGCATTGGGGTCTTCGGCAATTACTTTGCTTCTACCTCCAGTAGCAGAAAGATGTTTCCAATTGGACTGGGCAAACCAATTTAAAACATCGTAGTGATGTGAACATTTGTCATTAAAAGCTCCACCTGATTTTTTATTCTCTCGGTGCCACAAATGAAAGTAGCGAGTGTAGGGGAGCAAAGATCGAATTTGCATCATTTGCAAATCACCAATCAGCCCATCTTTAAGAAGTTCAAAGCACTTTTGCCAGGTGTTTTCATAGCGGCGAGTAAAACCCATAATCAAAGGATTTTGAAATTCATTTTCAGCATTCAGAATGCTTTGTGAGTCGGCAAGGCTTACGGCAATCGGTTTGTCGAGATAAACCTTTTTACCAGATTGAAGAGCTAATCTTGCGGGCTCTAAATGAGCATGAGTGGGCGTGGTAATTAAAATCACATGCACGCGCGGATTTTGAATCAAACTTTCATATTCAGGATGCAAATCAATCTGCGCTTCATATTGCTGAACTTGATAGAGTTGGCTCAATTTTTCTTTGGCCTCTTTTGCTCTCAAAGGATTTTTCTCGCAGATCGCAGTAAGGCGCAAATCGACTTCAGGGCAAAGATCAACGAGTCTTTCTCCTAAAACAAGAGCTCCTCTCATTCCTGCTCCAATAATGCCCACTCCAATTTCTTTATTCATTTAAAAACCTGTTCCAAATAAAATTTCTAAACCAATCGAAAGGCCCAACAAAGTGCTGCAGATCATACACACCCAAACAGCAAATTCTTTGAAAGGAAGCTCTTTTTTCTCTGGCCAAATGCCCTTTGGTTGTACTTTATCATAAAACTCTTGAACCTCTTCTGGTTTTGCTTTGGGTCCAAATTGAATTCCAAACAGCAAACCAAGCAAGCTGCTTGCCATAATATAGATCAATCCAATCTCATAGGCGAGTCCGATTGAAAAAACAGCAATACTTGCCAATAAACCAAAGAGTATCGCTAGAATTTCTGCAATTGCAGTGACGCGCCACCAGAGCCATCTTAGTAGATTCGGCAAGCCCAAGGCAGCTCCAATAGCCGCAACCCACTTCCATGCTTGTTCAATCGTATCGATCTGAAAACTCACCATAATGGCAATACATCCAAAAGCCACCACCGAGATACGACTGGCGATCACTCTATTTTTGGCATCTAGTTCAATATTTAAGTGTGGCAGCCAATCATTGACCACATAAGATGCGCCCCAGTTAATATGGGTATCGATCGTGCTCATAAAAGCTGCCATAAAGCTGGTGAGTAAAAGCCCTAGTGCAAAGGGTGAGAGAAATTCTCGCATCAAAACCGGAAAGGCAAGCTCGCGGTCGGCAGCAACTACAGCCCCGGCACCGCCAAGAGCAGTCTCTTCTTGACCAACAGGAATTAATACCAAAGCGCATACGCCCACCACTATCCAGGGCCAAGCCCGAACCAAGTAGTGCAAAGTCACAAAAGTAAGAGCGGCCCATCTTGCGCCCTGATCATCTTTAGTGGCATTGAGTCTTTGCATGATATAACCACCGCCATCGCCATCGCTTCGAGAAAAACCTTGTACCATCAGGTAAATGGCATAAACCCCAGCGCCAACATTCATCTGAGTGAGCCAGCCCTCAGTTGTACTTGGAAACAAATCCAAATAGGCATGGCTCTCACCGTAGATTTCAGTCATTTTAAGTAGGAGCCCTGCTTGTCCGCCAACAGCTCCCCAAACTTCAAAAGCAAGCCAAGTCGTACCCAAAAAAGCCAAAGCAAATTGAATAAAATCTGTGTAAATCACACCTCGCAAGCCTGCAAGGCTAGAATAAACCACGACAAGAGAAATGAGTGATACAATAGTGAGAGCTTCGGATGGACTACCAAAAGTCGAAGAGGCAGGCCATATAAAAGCAAAGCCGGTGTATACTGCAGGAGCAATTTCACGCCAATCAATAAACTGACTAACAATTTTCACCATCGCTCGAATAACCCAGCCGAGAATAATACAATTGATAAAAATACCACTTAGGCTAGCGCGAAACATTCGAAGATACTCTGCTGGCTTGCCTGTGTAGCGCAGGCTGACCAACTCCGAATCTGTTACCACTCCCGAGCGATTCCAGTATTTTGCGAATAATGCAAACACCATTGAATGGGCCCCAACAACAGCCCACCACATCCAGTTTCCTGAAATACCTTTGGCAGCAATCATTCCAGTAATTGCAAGTGGTGTGTCGGCGGCAAAGGTTGTTGCAACAATCGAAACCCCAGTGAGCCACCAGGGTAATTTTCCGCCAGCTAAAAAATATTCTTTGGTATTTTGTCCCGCTTTATCTTTGAAATAAATTCCTACTGATAAGGTGAATAAAAGATAAATTGCAATAGGAATCAATGTGATTGCCGACATTCAGCGATCATTGTCAAAGCTTCGTTTCTTTGGCAAGACCCTTTTACAGATGCGCTATAGAAAAGCCAATAACCTTAAAGAATGGATAGATTTCATCGATCAAGAATTGGTTGATTTTTACAATCGTGAGCCGAAAGACTTAAAAATCTATTTACCTGCGGGCAATACACCAAAGCCGCTCTATCAGAGCTGGAGAGAGAATCCTCCAGTTTATTTGAAGAATGCAGAATTGTTGCAAATTGATGAAGTTCTCGATGGGAGTGAGCTCTTTGCAAACTTTTTCAAAGAAGAGCTTTCTTTAAAAGTAGAGCCCCTCGATGGGGCCGATGTTCAGGCAGATATTGCCATTCTTGGGTTGGGAACCAATGGGCATGTGGGTTTTCATGAACCCGGAATTGCCGATACATTTTACTCGGGTTGCGTAGCACTCAGTGAAGAGAGCATTCGCAATTTAAATCTAAAACCAGGCACTTGGGGAGAGACTTATGGTTTGGGTGCTTTTTGTCGCTGCAAGCTGATTCTTTTGATTGTTCGAGGGCCAAGCAAGAGGTCTTTGATGCAAGATCTGTTGCAAGACAAGACGCAGCTTCCAGCTCAATTTTTAATGAAACAACCCCAATTGGTTGTGATTGATCTAGAGTAGAAATATATTCTCAAAATCTAAAGAGAAATGAGAATAGCTAGTAAAAAGCCTCGAGGCGTACTAAGAATATTTTCAAATGAAAAATCAGATTGCAAAATTCATAGCAGAATTTTTAGGTACACTTGCCATAGTGCTTTTTGGCTGCGGCAGGGTGGCCGTGGCAACAGATATGAATCAACCTGCTTTGATGCCTTTTGTTCCACTGGTTTTTGGCCTCGCAGTGGGTGTGATGATCTATGCAACGGGGCATATTTCGGGAGCTCATTTTAATCCAGCTGTTAGCTTTGCCTTTGCTAGCATCAAAGAAATTACTTGGAAAGATTTCTCCTTCTATTGCTTGGCTCAAGTTTTGGGATCTATTGTTGGTTGTGTTTTTTTGTGGGTTTTGATTCCTGATATTTCAACCTATGCGGCAACCAAGACTTCGATACCGCTTCATAATGCTTTTTTAGCAGAAATGCTTTTTACATTTTTTCTTATGTTTGTAATCTCGGCGATTGCGACAGATGCAAGGGCTGCGGCTTCAATGTCGGGTGCTGCGATCGGTGCTACGGTGGCGCTGAATGCTTTTCAAGGTGCTTCGTTGACAGGGGCATCGATGAATCCGGCAAGGTCGATTGGACCTGCTTTTTTTGAAGGTGATCTGAGCCAGCTTTGGCTCTATATTTTGGCACCCATTTTTGGTGCTACTTTGGCAGCAAAAACCTATCGTTTGATTCGTTAGCTTTCTCATAAAAGATGTCTTTCTTTTTTTGTGTATCAAGACGAATCCATAATGAGACATATACAGTTTATGAAAGAGATTCGAAGCCATTGAATGTCATCGAATGATACATTCAAATCAATTTTCTCTAAAAGTCTAAAGCTGAAAAAAGCCATCCCGATAAATGTAGGGTTAAAATTGTTTTTTTTTGAGGAGATCTTATGTATTCAACTTTAAAAGTTTTATTTTTTAGCTTAAGTCTTTATTTGTTTTCATCTTGTTCTGACTCATCAGGAGGCAGTAGCGTAGATTCAGGTTTTGGTGGAGTTGTTGCTGGGGCATCGAGTGCCATGGATGATGGTATACCTTCTTTGGGTGGGGCATCTAGCTCATCACTTTCGTTTAAATTATTGTCGAGTCCTATTTCCTCTTTAGCGGCAGTTACTTTGGATAGTACAAATTGGGACAGTTCAGGCAATACGCTCCCTCCACTGGGAGATGGATCAGGTACACCAGTTACCGTGGTTGATTATGTAGGCCAGGCATTGAATAGTAGCTATTCTCTACCTTCAGAGGAAGGATCTGTTTTCCCTACTGTTTTTGGCCGTTTTGAAGGTGACCTTGAAGTTCTTACGGCGATTCTTTCTGCAAATGGAGTGACCTTGACGAATGGTGTACCGACTCCAGGGTCTTATGATGTAACATCAACTATAGAAGGCACAGCTTTCAATGTAACTTTTGATGCTACGGCAACTACAGATACAACTTATTATGATGTTTTCGTAAACAATATCACTGTTTCAGGTTTAGGAGCTTTAACTTTTAACGCTTTGATGAGAAATTCAGCCACTGAGCTCAATCTTTTGACCACAGAATTTGGTGAATTCTACAGCTATAGTATTTTAAATTGGAACAAAAGCACTGGCGTTTTGCGCTATGAGTATGTTTCAGATCGTGATACAGGCTCTGATGCAACCGGACAGCTTGAAACCCATCGTCTCTATATTGATGCCGACGGTATGGCTCGTTTGATTAGTTTTGGAGGTAGATCGATTGCTTCAGACCCTGATGCCCAAGCGGTGAGCGTTGTTGCTGATGGAGGAGAAAATGCAACAGAGGCCTCGGTGAGTGTTCATTACAATAGTGGCTCAGGTGATACGATTACAGGTTTGATCTGTGCAAATGCTCAAACAGGAGCACATATTAGTGATGGCTCATGCGCAAGCGCAACAGGTATTGATATTTCTACATTACCAGCTTTTATTACTGATCTTAAAGCAGTCGTTGATCCTGCAGATCACACCAGCAGATTGAACAACCTAGGTGAAACGCAAACCGTTACATTTACTGATGAAAGCGATTTTGAAACCGCCTATTAATTGAATTTAATAGCTGAAATTCTAAAAGAGCCAAAGCGAGATGTTTTGGCTTTTCTTATACCTTGTAGTAGTCTTTTATAGAATTCGAACAACTCTAGGAGATTACAATGACAGAAGACTACAAGCCCGATTCAGTTTGGAAATGGGAAAAAGACGAGAAAGCAGCTTTTTCTTTCAACCGACCCACAGCCGGGGCAATTAAAAATCAAGAATTGCCAGTCGGAAAACACCCCTTGCAGTTGTATTCACTAGCAACCCCCAATGGGGTCAAAGCGACTATCATGCTCGAGGAGCTCTTGGCAGCGGGACACCAAGGTGCCGAGTACGATGCTCACTTAATTAAGATTATGGAAGGGGACCAATTCACCAGTGGTTTTGTGGCTGTAAATCCAAATTCAAAAATTCCGGCAATGGTTGACCGAAGTGTCAAGCCTCACGTGAATGTTTTTGAATCGGGTTCCATCCTTTTTTATTTGGCCGAAAAGTTCAATGCCTTCTTGCCCACCGAGACACCAAAAAGAGTTCAATGTATGAATTGGACTTTTTGGCAAATGGGTGCTGCTCCTATGCTTGGAGGAGGCTTTGGTCATTTTTATGCTTATGCGCCTGTGAAGATCAAGTACGCCATTGATCGTTATACGATGGAAGTAAAAAGACAGCTCGATGTTCTCGATATGCATTTGGCTGACAATCAGTTTATGTGCGGTGAAGACTATACGATTGCCGATATGATGATCTATCCCTGGTATGGAGCTTTAGTTCAAGGCAAATTGTATGATGCTGCTGAGTTTATCGAAGCAGCAAGTTATCAGCATGTGAATCGTTGGGCACAGCAATTGGCCGAGCGCCCTGCGGTTCAGCGAGCTAGGATGGTCAATCGAACTTGGGGTGAATTGAATGAACAACTCCATGAGCGCCATGAAGCCAGTGACTTTGAAACCAAGACGCAGGACAAGCTGTAGCAGTGAAGCTCATATTTTTAAAAAAGCAGAGAATCATCCTATTCGTAGTTTTACTGTTAGGCATTCTTTTGTGGATTTTCTGTTGTGGCCCACTTGCGCCATGGCAAGTGGTTCTACAGAGCTGGAGCACGGATGATCGAAGGCCAAGTGCATATTTTGGCGACTATTATTTTTCGAAAGAAGAATGTCTCATTGCTGTTGAAAATGAAATTCAAAAGAAAATAAAAATAGAAGAATTTAATTTTAGCAAATGGAGCTTTTCACCTGGCCCACCAGATCCGAGTGGATGGGTCTCTATGACCGAAGGCTATTGTGGAAGAGCTTGTAGAGATTTAAGTCCTAAAGAGCCTTTATCATTACCTGGAAAGCATCGATTCAGATCTCTTCGATCGGGTAAATATCTTGATTTCGTATTAAAACCAAAAACATTAACAATTGGAACCAGAATCAAAGTGCCTCTTAGATAACGAAGTGATTTGTTTTGCAGAAGTCTTTTAATAATTTCAATTCCATTGATTCATCACCATGAATAGCAGCACAAATGAAAAGCTTTGGGCCATCGATTTTACCACGAATCACTTCAATCGGTATCGATAGTTTTGTGTAGTCATATAAAGATGCGACATCCAAAAGAATTTTTTTTCTCTCACCAAGGGCTATGGTTTCGCTTCCTATTTTAAAATCTTTATTCGAGCCTTTTGATTTTTTTTCATTATTGAATCAGTCAGCAGAGTGTGAAGTTACTTTTGTTTCAGTTAATTTTCTAATTTTAGGTTTACGTCGTTTTTTAGTTTTTTCAGGAATTAGATCTCTCATTGCTTCTAATTTTCCAAAACATAAGAGGCGATCACCGGGCTCCAGCGTTCTCTCTGATTTTGGATTGGGAACAACTTTTCCTGAGCGGTGCAAAGAAAATACATTGATATCCCTCTCTCTAAGACCTGATTCATGAATGCTTCTTCCGATATACTCTGAACCTTTAGGAATCAAAATTTCTGTTACGCCATAACCTTTGCTGACTGTAAGTTTCTGCTTATAGTCAATTTCAGGATAATCGACCCGCGATGCGATAAAGTCGACAATATGACCAGCTACATCAATTTTTGTGCAGTTCTCAATGCCTTCAATACCGGGAGA
>CAZZCP010000014.1:29014-29930 GCA_964653235.1 uncultured Pseudobdellovibrionaceae bacterium
AGATGAGTTGATCTCCATAACTTGTGGGCCATCTTCGCTCTCTAACATGTCAACACCTGCTACCCCCAAACCCATCAGTCTTGTTGCTCGAATTGCAGTTTGCATGTATGCCTCATCCAATTGAACTGATTCGGTTCTGCCGCCTCTATGAACATTGCTTCTAAATTCTTGTCCTTGGGCAACCCGCCTCATTGAGGCCACCACTTCATCGCCTACAACGATGGCTCGTATGTCTTTACCTTTACTTTCGGCAACAAATTTTTGAATCAGCACATTTTGCTTTTGACTTTGCAAAAGTTCAATAATCGAGGTTGCTACTTCGAGTGTGTGAGCAAGTAAAACCCCAATGCCTTGGGTTCCTTCTAATAATTTGATGACAACTGGAGCGCCACCAACTCTCTCAATGGCAGGAAAGATATCTTTTTTGTCTTTTACGAAAGTAGTAGCGGGGATTCCTACATTGTGTTTGCTTAACATTTGTAAGCTTCTTAACTTATCTCGTGAGTTCAAAATCGCATCAGATGTATTTACGCAATACACATCCATTTGTTGAAACTGTCGAACAACAGCTGCTCCAAAGTAGGTAATCGAGGCACCAATTCTCGGCATAACAGCATCATAGTGACTTAAAGGTTTTTGTTTATAATAAAGGTCAGGATTTTCCGTTTCAAGATCAATCGCAAATTTTAAAGTATCTAAAACCTTTAATTTATGACCACGTGTTTTGCAGGCCTCAACCAATCTTTGGGTACTGTAGTTTCTTGCTTCTCTTGATAAAATTGCCAATTTCATAATGATTTCACTTTCTTTAATGTCAATGGTTTTTGCTTAACTCCGTAAAAAGAAGAACCTGCATCTATATAAAATCGATTTCGAAAACTTTCTCTACCTAGTAACATCCTAAAACCCATTTGGT
>CAZZCP010000014.1:29940-41292 GCA_964653235.1 uncultured Pseudobdellovibrionaceae bacterium
CATTTGGTCACGATTCGTCAAGGTAACTTCTATGGGCCAGACATTGCCCATCAAAGAAATTTTTGTAAGTATAACAGGTCTGAGTTCGGTTTGACCATTGGAGCTTTTTACTTTTCGATATTCTATTACTTTTGCTTTACAGTGGATGGATATTTTAGAGGTGTCTTGAATAGGATGAACATCAAAGCTCACAAAATCCAGTCCTGCCCGAGAATATATTTTTAAATTGTGAGCATGAAGTGAGGAGGTTCTTGCGCCGGTATCTACCTTGGCTTTGATAGATTTAATTTTTAGCTCTGGAAGAGCTACCCACTCTCTCCATCCAATTACGGGACGCTCGATTGATTTTTTAGTTTTTTTATGTTGTTTTCTCACTTTACCTCATTTTACATAGTATCCCATATTTCTTAATATCTATCATTGAAGTTCAAGAAGAAAAATAGAAAACTGATAAAATGAACTTAAGAGTATTCAATGGCAATTACCACATTCACAGGTTTTCAATTGATCAGAATATCCCAACAGAAGTCTTTGAAAGTGAATTTTATTCGATAAGTAGGTCAAAAGATGAACTTTCGATTGTATGCGATCAAGTGCTAGCAGCACCAAAAGTAGAGAAAAATTGGGTTTTACTCCAGGTGCTAGGGCCACTTGATTTTTCGCTCACAGGAATACTTGCTTCTCTGGCAAATCCATTGGCAGAGGCAAAAATAAGTATTTTTGCAATTTCAAGCTTTGATACCGACTACCTTCTGCTAAAACAAGACCAGCTGGAAGCTGCAAAAAAAGTTCTATTAGATGCTAAATTTCATTTTGCGACTTAGCATTTGAAAGAATTTGTTTTCAGTTCAGTTTGATTTTAGTAAATGTACCATACTTGAGTGATTTTGTTTGTAATTTGTTTCTAAGAAGATAAGTAATTTGTCAGGTCACTATCTACAGTTTACTTTAAGTCTATGAAAAGAATTGGCATCATAGGTGCGGGTTTTGCAGGTATTTCTGTCTGTAAAGAATTGGCTAAATCGAAAGATGTAGAAATTGAACTGATTGACCGCCGTAATCATCATTTGTTTCAGCCCTTACTCTATCAAGTTGCTATGGCCGGCTTGAATCCATCTGATATCTCAATACCCATTCGAAGACTTTTTGCTAAAAACAAAAATGTAAATGTGGTTTTAGCTGAGGTGGAGAGTATTGATGTCACTCGCTGTAAAATTCAATATGATCAAAAAGAATTTGAATACGATTACTTAGTGGTCGCCTGTGGTGCGAAGCACTTTTATTTCGGTAACAAAGAATGGGAAAAATTTGCTCCAGGTTTAAAAAATATCGAGCAGGCTACAGAGATACGAAGACGGGTTTTAACTGCCTTTGAAATGGCAGAAAAAGAAAGTGATTCGAAAAAAAGAGCAGAGTATTTAACCTTTGCCGTTGTTGGTGGGGGACCTACAGGGGTTGAGCTTGCAGGTGCAATTTCTGAAATGGCAAAAACCACTTTGCAATCTGATTTTAAAAAAGCCGATCTATCCAAAACTAAAGTCGTTTTAATTGAAGCCGGAGATCGTGTTTTAGCAGCGTTTCCAAATGAACTCTCTCATCGGGCTGCGAATGATCTGAAAGAACTAGGTGTTGAAGTCTTGACCAATACTATGGCCTCAAACTTGAGTGAAGAGGGTTTGAAAGCAGGTGATCAATTTTTAGCTTGCCGCACGATTCTTTGGGCTGCAGGTGTAAAGCCTTCAAGTTTAACTGAAACAATGGATGTTCAAAAAGATAAGAGGGGAAGGGTTTTGGTAAATCCAGATCTCTCTGTTTCTTGCAATCCCAATGTTTTTGTTTTGGGAGATCAAGCTGCTTTTTTAGATAAAAACCAAAAAGAGCTTCCCGGCATTGCCCCTGTTGCAATTCAACAGGGCCAATTTTTAGGAAAGATGATTTTAAATGAACTCAAAGGCAAACCTAGAAGCAATTTTGAATATTGGGACAAAGGAATTATGGCAACCATCGGAAGATCAAAAGCGGTTGTCAGTTCTGGAAAATTAAAGATGACCGGCTTTCTAGCCTGGCTTGTCTGGGTTTTTATTCACATTTTATACTTGATGAGATTTCGCAATAAGGTCTTTGTGTTCTTGCAATGGGCTTGGGCTTATTTTAGTTTTGGTCGAGGGGCCAGGCTCATCGTTCAGAAAACCTGGCGTTTTTATGATGGAAAAAAAATTGATTATCACTAAGTCCTAGTTTTTTGGTCTCTTCTTCTTCACATAAAGTTTTTTATAAACTTCAGCAATGGTATTGCCATCTAGATCGACAATATCGGCAGTAAATTCAGGTAAGACTTTTTCACCTGACTCAGCTTTTTCAATGATTTCTTGAATCTCTTGATCGGTGACTTGAAAGCGAGCTTGCACCTTACTCTTTGTGGCCTTTTTAAAGCGAATATTAGATTCGATATCCCACACATAATAAGCCTTACCCAGCTTGTGCGCTAAAATAAAGACATAAAAAGGGTCACACATCGAAAAAAGACTACCACCATATAGGGTTCCATAGGCATTACTGTTCCAGGGGGCTTGTTTGAGCTGGCTCACCACATAGCCTTCATCTAGGTCAAAATCGATGACCTTAATTCCGCTGGCGAGGTAGGGGGGCCAGTAACCAAAATACTTCATTGCAAAATTGGGATTGATTTTCATATAAAAAAATCCTTAAACAGCTACGATCTCATTATTTCTATAGTCATTATTTAAATCTTCATATAAAAATAATCAATTCATTAAATAGTGTAAGATGTATATGAAAACGACCAGTTTTAAAATGATAAGTATCCTTGGCCTTTTCGCTCTATCGATATTCCTTATACGGAGCTCGCAAAACAAACAGGTTCATAATACAGTAAAAATAGACCAAGTGCCGAAGTATGAAGAGAGCTATTGTTTTAAGCTAAATACTTTGCATACTCCAGTATGCCCTTATTCTAGCGGACCCTACATGCTACCGAGGCATTTCCCTCCAATTGGTATCTTTTTTGGGTATACTCAAGATAACGAACATGTAGACTTGTTGTTAAAGCTAGTAAAAATTGCCAATCAATCCATGGCTTCCCCAAAGTTAAATTTACTGATCCCGAGACAAGAAGTAGCCCTTAGTTACCAGTCATTAAGAGCAATGACGAATAGTGCATTTCGCTCTTCAATCAATATGATACCGACGCCCTCTGATGAGACTCTTTGGTCGCAAGATTATATGGAATTTGCCTATGACCTCGATAAAAAAGAAGTTCTTTTTATCGATTTGCCTTATATTGATAGAGAAGGTGAGAGTCTGCCGACAGCTCTATCTTTAATCTGTAAAGCCCCTCTAGCTCTTGAAATTGGTGATGATAGCGACAGTTACAGTAATGGAGATATGGGAGGAAATATTGAGTCTTACCCTGGTGATATTATTTTAGTTGGCAATAATATGTTGTCTGATACGAAACAAAAACTAAAACAATTTTTCACAAAACAAGAACTCTATGAAGTCGATGTTTTATTTTTAGAAACAGGACATGTGGATGAGATATTTTCATATCTACCCGACAAGAGTAATTCATCTTGTCCTTTTTTGTTAAATTATGCCTCTCCTAAGCTTGCCATAGATTTACTGAACCAAAGCGAAACTTGGGATCAATTGTTAGATTCTTATTATTATGATAAAAGTCTTTTTTTGAGTGAAGAATATGAAAGGGAAGACTTTTCGATATGCTTTCGCTCAACTAAATTAAATCAAAACTCAAAAGCTTGCAGAAATTTGATTCAAGCCAATCAAAGCTATGAAAAGATCATACAGAAAAATTTGAAAGGCTTGGTACAAAAAATGAGTCAAAAATTAAACTGCCAAATACCTGTCAAAGCTTTACCACTACTTTTTGCTCCCGCTAAAGTTCAAGAAGAATATGGAGGAGAGGAAGACTTTGCCCGTTCGATAAATCCAAATCCTATTAACAATATTTTATTAAACTCTGATCTGATTATAGCCAGGCAAGCCAACCGAGTTTTTCAAGCATATACCAATGATGTTTTTCGCACTACTGGTATAACACCTCATTACGTAAATGGTAATTTGATGCATTATTTGAGCGGTGGTATACATTGCACTGTTAATATTGTTAGAGCATGTCGCTAAAGTGAGAAATGAAAATATATTCTGAATTTATCTTTCCTAGAATCTACAACTTTGCGCTACGACATAAAGCTTTTGATCAAGCAAGAGCCAATACTTTGCAAGAAGCCAAAGGTAAAATTCTAGAAATTGGCATCGGCACTGGTCTGAATTTAGACTATTACCCCTCTAAGGTGAGCGAAATTTCTGCTATTGAGCCAAGTCTTGGAATGCAAAAGAAACTTCGTGCAAAAAGCAAAGGGCACCGAATTCAAGTTCACACCAAACTTTGCTCAGCAGAAAAGCTTGAATTTGAAGATGAAAGTTTCGACACTCTTGTGAGTACGCTGACTTTTTGTACGATTGAAGACTTAGATCAAGCCCTTCAAGAAATGAAGCGAGTGATGAAAGCAGATGCCAAGCTTTTATTTTTAGAGCATGGTCTTAGCCCCAGTCCTCAAATCTCTCGTTGGCAGCATCGTTTGAATCCTGTGCAAAAACGAATTGGATGCGGCTGCTCTTTGACGGTGAACACTCGAGAGGCCTTATTGAATGCTGGTTTTCAAATTTTAAAACTTCAAAATTATTACTTAGAGAATGTGCCTAAGTATGTGGGTTATGTGTATGAAGGCATTGCTCATAAATAGTTTTTAGAACCTTAAAACAATCGATTGCTAGAAAATGGTTAGGGTGCAACCAAGAAAAACTTAAATTCACCTGAAATTCTATGCATATATTATAGGATCACTGCCCAAAAAAGACATATTTTACCAAGCCTGTCCCCCAGCGGGTGTAATCTTTGACTTGCTATATCAAGTATTAGAATAAAAGTTCGGCGAGGAGGACCGCTGTGACTTTTAAGTATCTATTTCTACTACTTCTTATTGTTCCATTTTTTGCATATTCTGCCGAGCAAGCACCAGAGCTGACCAATGTTCCCATCAGTAACGTTCTTGAGCAATCACCTGTTAAAACTGAAAAAGAGAAAGTGATGGTTGAGCTGTTTAGCTTTGAAGACTTTCTTTACACGGGCTCAAGAAAAACCGAACTGGGTGATCAACTTCAGTTGGTGTCACGTTTTCGTTATCAAATCACAGATGAGGCCTGGACATCTCTTGGCTTTCGAACCGATCCAGATGAAGATCGCTTTGATAACAAAACATCTGATTTTGAGTTTCGTACAGGTTACACTTACGAAAACTTAGTGGCCCAAGCAGACTTTAGTTTCAACACCAATGACCCCGATGGTGGTATTTCATTTGGTTTTGATCTTGACTCAGAAAATACATTTCTGCGCTACCGCTTTGAAGGCACAGACTTTCAATTGACCTTTTTTCCATTTAACTTTGACGGAAATGTAGGTGTGATTTTTGAAACCAATGATGTTACACGTATATACTACATTAATGGTACACCGACCTCTTTGCCCTTTGACCCGAATCTAAGCGCGACAGGCCCTCTAACAATTGCTCAGAAAACCATTCCTGGATTTGAATTTCGCTACAATTCAGTAAGAGATAGCAAGAACATCACAAGTTTTTATGTTGGAGTAGGTGGAACTTCTTACGAGTATCCGAATGACCCCAATTTTTCGATTTTATCCTCCACGGCTTCTGCGGATTGGGCGAGAAAAGAAGCTTTGGGTTATAAATTTGGTTTTTTGTTGCGTAGTCCAAGCAGTTTCAACTCTTTTCAATATGTGGGCCAAACCAATAGTGATGAAACTGGTGCTCTCTTAGAATCAGCGGGTTCTTTTTATTCGCTAACCCGTTTGTCTTCGCTGATTTATGAATTAGAAATCTCAGCTAGCCAAGGTGGTGAATTGCCTTGGAGACTGGATCGAAATGGCAATCTTGGTGATACAAGTCTTTTCTCTGCTTTTGCAGCCACCAACCGAACCTATGCTCATTTAAATACTTCTGACTTGCAAGAATGGGTGGGTGAGTGGGGCTATGCCGGAAGTTTAAAGCTAGGTTTGGCCAACGAAAAATATCGTCCCTATATTTCTTATCGTTATTTAAACGAGAACTTTGTTTATAGCTCTCGAATTTCAGCCCACAACTTGAGAACCAATGATTTGAGTCAGTCACATGGTGGAATTCACGCACCAGGAATTGGTGCTTTCGTTTACAGTGGAAACTTTATTATCAATCCACGTTTTGAATATCTACTAGCTCAGAATGATGTTTTTACGAAGAGCAATCAGCTCTCTGAGTTTCCGGCAAATCAAGCACGAATTGACAATGACTTTAGCTTTTTTATCAATGTGTCCTACTTCTTTGATGAACGTACAGGTCCAAGAACCTTTCGACTTTAAGGGGGAGATTGCATGATTCGTTTGATTCTTTTATTTGGTTTTTTAAGCCTATTTTTATCTTGTAGCTCTGAGAATTCAGATCCTACAGTAGAAACTTTGGTCGATATGAAACTAATCAACGAAACCAACCAAAAATTATTGGATTTTGAGCAGGTTTATGTTTTGGGGCAAGTGTTTAGTGATCACCCTCAGGCAGATCGAAATCTCATTCGTGCTGCTTTAAACAAGGCTCGCACTGCCGTTCAGATTTTAAGAAAACATGGTGGCCAATCCATTCCGCAATCTCAAACCAACTTGGCATATAATGAGCTCAATTCTTGTATTTTTTTATTAGAAAAAGTACGACTTCTTGAAGGAGACCAAGAGCGAATTTTAGAAGTTTACAATAATATTCGCTATTTGCACTATTCTTTGGCCAAGGCTTTAGGGCAAAAGATTAATGCTTGGGTTCTCTACAAACATAATTTTGGTGATGGTATAGAGCCTGAGTTTCGCGCTCCTGAGGGGAAAGATCGTTTTGGTAGGCCTGTTTGGGCAACGAACTTTCAGATTGATTTTCCAAAGGCAAAAGTACAGGCGCGCGACGGTTATGCTTGGTTGGTTTCGAAAAGTTTTGATATCAGCGAAGTAGAACAACCTGCCTTTCGTTTTCATGCAAGTTATTTGGTTACGAGTCGTGATGTACAGTTGCAACTTTTTGAAGTTGTTGAACGCGTTTTCAAAGTATTTGTGATTCTGGATCTTCAACCGGGTGAATCTCTTGAAGATCTTACAGAAGATCGAAAGTATAGAATTCGATACAATAGAGATAAGATTCCTCTGGCTCGAGATTTTCATGATGAGTGGTTGCCCTTTGAATCTTTAGAGAGATTTAGAGGTCATAGTGTCACGATTGCCTTTTTATTTGATACACGGGAAATTGAAGAAACACAGTATTATGGCTGGGATATTTTTGACTTTGAAATTCGAGGTGCTGGTCGTCTTAGAAGTCAAGCCTATTATTATAGACCCAATTTTCAAGCGGGCTTGGATGAGTTTAATAGTAACAGCTCTCTTTTCTTTGGTCCCGAGTTTATAGCGAAAGATGGAGAGGCAAAAATAATTTCAAATGGTCAAGCCGATTCAGTGCTTTTGAGTCCGATGATTTATACACGCAAAATGCCTTTTCAAGACTATGGAATGACACTGAGCTTTGTTGAAAACTTAGAAGCAAGCTCTGATACAACACGAGCTGGTTTGTGGATTTCGACAGATTACGTTCCAGGGAGAGATGTTGATCTTAATGAAGAATCTCAAGGCTGGGAATTGATAAAGGAGTTAGGAGGGGCAAAAGATCGTATTCATGAAGTAAATCTGTCTTCCTTTCTGCAAAAAGATTTTTTCTTGGCGATTTCATTTGAATCAGAACAAGCCGGAGATGAGTTGAGTATTAGCAATTGGACCTTAGAATCTGATGGTGCACAAATTTATAGGTTTCCCTTCCAAATTCTACCTAAAAGAGTAGAAGCGATTCAGGCCTTTGATTATACAGATTTGAATTTTACAGATAGTTTAGACCGTCTTGGAGAAGAAATTCTTCCTGTGCCTGAAGAAACAAATGTATCAGAGCTGAATCAGCCTGTAGCAGAGACTCAAACGGTGGAAACTAGAGAAGTATTAGAAGAGGCTACCGAGCCAGAGACAGAAGAGCCTAGAGAACAAGCTGTAGTTGCTGAGCCTGAGGCAGAAGAAACTACTGAAGCAACTATAGTTGCCGATTTAGCAGAAACACTAGATGAGCATCAAAGTCTATGGCGTCCTTCAGGGCGCGAACCCAAAGGGATGCGCGCAAGTGGTTATGGAGGAAGAGGAAATCCGAATAAAATCTATTTGTCTCGATTGATTCAAAGAAATATTGAGTTGTCCCCTGGAGAGAAGAATTTAATTCGTATCAAGCACAGGATTTTTCACTATCGAAATGCTTTTCCTCATTTAAATATCTATGCTCGTCCTAGCGGCTCAACTGAAGAGTGGAAGAAGGTAAACCTGAGCCAAAACGATTTATTCACAGTGAAGAGATTTTCTGATGAACCTGAAATTTCTAGTTGGGGCTTGATTCCTTTTGAAAATACCAATGTGGATATTGCCTTTCACTATCAAGCATCAGAGTCTCAAGCACCAGAGTGGATCATTCAATCTGTAGAAATAGGGGTAGAAGATCGATGATGAAACTGAGTTTGCTTTTCATGCCTCTATTCTTTTGGGCTTGCTCTCAAGGAGAAGGAACGCCTGCAAAACCGATATCTGCTTTCATCACTTCTTCTGCAGATAAAAGTCGCTCTACCGTAATGGGTAATTTTACGGCTACAGCTGTAAAGCAGGCCTATGATTTAGATTTTGTATTTCTTCCGGCCAGATACTACCAAGATCGCGATGTCTTTTTTGAAGTAACGCCCAATATGTCTCCTCTTGAGATCGATCAAGTTCTTGAGCACTATCCTAGAAACCCGCAAGATCAAATTTTAATTGGTTCACTTTCTGGTAGGCACATCAAAAGATTTCTTATTTCCCGCTCTGAAGAATCATACAATGTCGATCTAGAAGTAGCGGGTTTGTGGTACCATGTTCACTTTAATGGTGGAGTTGTAGAGTTTGCGAATACAACGATTCAAGGTCGCATGCCAATTGATGATGATCAAATCTATCGGGTGGCGATTAGTGATGATTTTTTCTTTGGCTCCGCTTTTCCGGGTTATAAGTTTCGCAACAATTTTAACTTTCACTTCACCCGAGAGCGCCTTCAGCAATCGATTCGCGAAGGGGTTCGAAAGTTTTTAAGCTCATCAGATTCGCAATTTCGAGACTGGGCTTTGCCAAGAGCAAGAGTCACAGAAGAAGTTCGCAGTCATTTGGGATTTCGTGATATTTCAAAAATTCAAGGCAGAGGCCATGCAAGCCCCTTAAGAGCACATACTGTAGTCACTCGCGGAGTTGTGACCGCTGTGGGCTCAGATCCATGGTATCCTTTTGATTTAGATATCTATATTCAATCTCAGACTCCAGATAGCGACCCCCTGACATCTGAAGGTCTTCATATAACCTCTCAGTTTAACAATGTAAAACTGGAGCTCGGACAAGTCATTGAAGTTCGCGGAATCGTCATTGAAGAGATGAGAAGCAATGGAATGGGAGAGACCACATTAAGGCTTACCGAACCGCCAAAAGTCATTCAAGCTTCTAAGAGAGTCAAGGTCATGGTGGATAATAAAGAAATAGAGCAACCCGTTTTGCCGAAAGCTCTTGGTTTATCAAGAATTCCAACCGAAAAAATTTCGAATTTCTACGGTCCATTGATGCAGAAAAATGAATTGGATCTCACAGATGGTATCGACTTTTGGGAAAGTGTAGAGGGCATGAGAATTCAGGTGAGTGATTTGGTTGTTGCAGGTTTTCGCGGCGGCGGAGAAGAGCTTCTAGCCATTTCAGATCGTTTCTACTTAAATTTATATGTTTATTCAAAAAGAGCATTTACTCCTCACCTGCGCACTGCCAAAAATGGATTGATGCCGGATATTGTAAATGATGATTTCAACCCAGAGCTCTTTGTGATCACCACCAATCATCTTTCTCGCGGAATTCAAGTGATTCGAAATCGCAGCCGTGATGAATACTATATGTACAATGTAGGAGATGAAATTGCTCACTCGGGGCAGATTTTAGAAGGTGTAATGACCTACCCAAGAAACCTCTTCGGTGGGGGTGAGTACGCGATGGTTCTCCCTGTGGCCCAAGAAGCGATGGTCTATGATAACATTAAAACTGAGGGCTTTGTTCCTTTTGAAGATCGCCCTATCACTCGACTAGAGAGTGGTGATGACCCCCATACGATAACTGCTGCGACATTTAACCTTGAAAACTTGGCTGGCAACAGGCCCGACAGAATCGCAAAACTTGCCGAGGTTGTTGAAACAAATTTAAAGTGTCCTGATCTAATCAATTTGGTTGAGATTCAAGATAACAACGGAACTTCTCTTCGAGCAGGTGCTGGAGCAGGTATTACTCTTAAAAGAGTCAAAGTCGCAATCCAAGAACGTTGTATTCGTGCTCATTACGAATATGTGAATATTGACCCCTTTGAACAAGCAGAGGGTGGACAACCAGGGGGTAATATTCGAATCTCAATACTTTATAACCAAGAGAAACTTGGTTTTGAGTATCGCGGAACCTACAAGCCCCTTGAGGGTGGGCATACAGGAGTTATGCCAGGTGGCGCATTAAGCTTAAACCCTGGCAGGGTTTTTCCGCTCGATCCCATCTTTGGTCGCTCGAGAAGAAGTCCAGTTATGGAGTTTTATCTACGCGCAAAACCAACAGAAAAACTCTATTTTATTGGCGCTCACTTAAATTCTAAATTGGGCGATACCGATGTTTGGGGAAGTGAACAACCAGTGGCCCAATTGTCAGATGATTTGCGTGCTTTAAGACTGTCATGCTAGAGTCAAAAATCAAACCGATACACATCACCAGTCGGTGACAAAGGCGTAGAAGTCGCCACATAGAGAACTCGGCTGTGCCAATCCACGGCGGTACTATCAGGTGAGCTTTCAAACGAAGCCCAGGACCTGCCCGCATCCGTCGACCTGTATAGGGAGTCGAAAGCACATGCTATCAATTCGCCAGGGTTTGTGGTGTTTAACTTGATATCATGTAGTCCCGCATCTAACGAGTCAGATAAGAGCCAAGTATTGCCACCATCATTAGAGCTCATTATTTGCCAGCTCATACAAACATAGACCATCTCAACATTTGTGGGATCAAACGCTATCCCTCTGACAAAGTCAAAAATATTAGGATCCTGTGGTATTTCAATTACTTGCTCCCAGGTTAAACCACTGTCTCGTGATCGGTCTAAGATC
>CAZZCP010000015.1:0-7089 GCA_964653235.1 uncultured Pseudobdellovibrionaceae bacterium
AATGCGATCAAAATAAATTTCTTTGTTTTGAATTTCATCTCCACGCTCTGCAAATTCTTGAAAGCGCTTCTCGAGACCTTGAAAAGAAATATGGCGAATCTCTTCTTTTAAACTTCTACCTTCAGATGTTGGAAAATCAGGTAAATGATAAATCCTTTTGCCATCGGCATCAAAAAGTGGAAACTCGATATTGCATTTGTCGGCAATCTTTAAAGTATTCTCAATGGCTTCTGGTAAATCTGCAAACAGCCGCTTCATTTGCTCTGGTGGTTTAAAGAAAAACTCATCCGAACCCAAGCGAAAGCGTGAATCATCTTGCAAGGTTTTGTTTGTGCCAATGCAAACCAAAACTTCTTGGGCTAATGAATCTGATTTATCTAAGTAGTGAACATCATTGGCTGCAACTATGGGAATCGACAATTCTTGAGAAGCTTTAAGCAAAAATTGGTTGATTTGATCCCACTCCTCAAGACCTGGACGGAGCAGCTCAAGATAAAAGTCATCTGCAAACCAATTTTTATAGCGTTTACATAATTCTAAAGCGACTTCCTCTCCCTTTTCAAGAAATTGAAATACGATATCGCCTCTTTTGCCTCCACTTAAAGCAATCAATTGGCTTAAATCTTCGTTCTCTAAAACTTCATAATCAATTCTCGGTTTGTAATAGAAGCCCTCTTGATAGCCTATGGTGCTCAAGCGACAAAGAGCTTGGTAGCCTTGATAATTTTTAGCAAGTAAAACCAATCTACGATTTGGCCCCTCATTGCGCGAACGATCTCCGCCTTTAACCAGACGACCTTGGGGTGCCAAATAGGCATCTAGGCCGATAATTCCTTTTACGCCTTCTTTTTGACAAGCATTAAAAAACTCAATGGCACCAAAAAGATTGCCATTATCGGTTAGAGCGACCGCAGGCATCTGATATCGTGCTGCCATTTTTGCTAATTGTTTGGGTGGAATCGATGCCTCTAAAAGCGAATACATCGAATGCACATGAAGGTGTACAAATGACATGACAAAATCTTAGCAGAGCTCGGCTGTAAGCAAAAGAGAATTTAAACTCGATAGGAAATACAGCACCAATAAGGAGTAGAATTCGAAAAAGTGATTCTCTCAAAACCGGTGTTCTCAAGCATTTGAGTGATTTGTCGACGAGAAAATCTCTGTTCAAGCCGAGTTCCAAAACGATCTAAAGCGTCATTTCTGCAAATATAAAAAGCTTTATCACGATAATCAGATAAAGGAATATTCTCTACATTGACACCCAATTTTTCTAACAACCAAGCCAAGCGACTGAGAGGAAAATACACCGTAAAGGCAATCGCATCACAAGACATTTTCTTTGCCCCTTTTGGGAGCTTACTGATACAACTTCGCAAACAATCTGAGACTTTCCAGATAGCGCGGAACCACCATGGCTTGTTTTCGAAATTATAATACAAATACAAAAGAAATGGAGCACCGGGCTTAAGCAATCTTGCACAATCTGCAAGCGCTTTTTCGGTATCAGGAATATGATGAAGAACTCCCAAAGAGTAACCAAAATCTTGACTGGCAGTTTCGATACTGCAAGTATCTGTGGTTTCATTCCAAAATCTTACATTGTCTGTATCTTTTAAAATTTGTTGAGCTACTTCAATGGCACGACTAGGCTCGATACAATTTAAAATTTTCACTTTTGGAGCAACAAATTGAGCCCATCTTCCTGAGCCACAACCCATATCAAAACCTACAGAATCTTTTGAGATCTGATTCCATGGAAAGATTCGAAAGTATTGTTGGTAGGCCGAGAAAATTTTTTCTTTTTCAACTTTGGTGAAGTTAAACTCAAGCCATTCATTACCAAAGTCTTCAATAACTCTCTGGTCCCGGTTCATCCCTCACTCCCACTCAATGGTCGCAGGAGGTTTACTCGTAACATCATAAACCACTCGATTGATCGCTTGCACTTTATTGGTAATGGAGTTCGATATTTTACGCAAAAAACCAGGAGGAAACTCAAACCAATCGGCCGTCATGCCATCCACAGAGGTTACGGCTCTTAAAACCACGCTCCTTCCATAGGTTCTGCCATCTCCCTGCACCCCCACACTACGTATCGGTAAAAGCGCAACGTAAGCCTGCCAAATATAGTCATAAAGTCCTTCTTCACGCAAAGCTTGAATAAAGACCGCATCTGCTTCTTGTAAAATCTCAACATCTTCTTTTTCAATAGCGCCCAAAATACGAACAGCAAGTCCAGGCCCCGGAAAAGGGTGACGATAGAGAAAGTCTTTCGGAATCCCTAGGTCTTCTCCAATGGCACGAACCTCATCTTTAAAAAGTTCGCGCAATGGCTCAACCAATTTAAGTTTCATTTTCTCCGGCAAACCACCTACATTGTGGTGAGATTTAATGGTCACAGAACTGCCGCGAAGATTTACAGATTCAATCACATCAGGATAGAGAGTTCCTTGAGCTAGCCATTCGATTTCGGGATGCTCTTTCAATTCCTCTTCAAATATTTCAATAAAAAGTCTGCCTATGGTTTTTCTCTTGGTCTCAGGGTCTGAAATTCCTTTTAAAGCCGATAAAAAAACTTCGGTGGCATCACTGCCCTTTACATTGAGGCCCCAATTTCGATACTTTTCTAAGACTTCTTCATATTCATTTTTGCGAAGCAGTCCGTTATTGACAAAAACACAGTGTACATTCTCGGCACCAAAAGCTCGAGTTAATAAAGTCGCCGTCACTGTAGAATCAACACCACCACTCAAAGCACAAAGAACTTTTGAATTCGCTGGAACTTTCTTTTTTAACTCTTCTAGTATGTGTTCAACAATATTGTGAGCTGACCAAGTGGCTTTGGCACCACACAGTTCAAAAACAAAGGCTTTTAAAAGTTCTGCTCCATGATCTGTGTGGTGTACTTCTGGATGAAACTGCACTCCCCAAATTCTCTCTCCTTTGAAAGCCGCAGGATGATTGCTCTGTGAGTAGGCGATAATCTCAGCACCTTCTGGAGCTTTCAATACAACATCTCCATGGCTCATCCAAACGCGATGCTTAAGCCCCAGGTTTAAATTCTTAGAGAAATTCTTTTCCCATCGAACAAAGTTTTCACCATATTCTTTATTAGGGTCAGGCTCCACCTTACCACCCAATTGATGCGCCATAAGTTGCATACCGTAGCAAATACCAAGTGTCGGCGCCAAATCGACGAGCTCTTTCACATCACGAACCGGTGAGTCTGAGCTTTTTACCGAACTAGGCCCACCGCTAAGGATAATCCCGCGAGGATTAAACTTTTTCAGCTCAGAGAGTTCTACGTCAAAGGGAAAGAGTTCAGAATAGACACCCAACTCGCGCAAGCGACGGGCGATCAATTGGCTCACCTGAGAACCAAAGTCTAAAATTGCAAATGCATTATCCATAGAAGAGATATAGCAGCTTTTACAGAAAGATCAAAATCTTAGTTCACCCGCTGAGATTTTCTCTTTGTAAAATTGGAGCTCATCAGCATACTTCAAAATATTGCCATAACCTGGTCGATTGGGATCTTGGTTTCCTGATAGATAGTTAAAGGCTGCAAGAATATCATTTCTATAGCCAATAAAGGCCCACTCGCTCTCGGGGCGAAAAAATGCAAAGCCCTCTCTTCGTTCAAATGCATTGGGAGAAAAGACTGTAGATTGACGTATCATCTGTAGTCTACGCTCTATTTCTTGTACCGAAGCCAGGGGATCTAAATCTTCTGCCGTAAGTGAATAGATATACTCAGTAGTGAGTACCAAAAGAAAATAACTTCGAATCAAATCACCTTGCTTTTGCAAAAAACCAGGAACTTGAGGCAAAGCTGGCTGTACCAGCTCAAGCAAATCTTGGTTGACACTTTCTGCTCGAACCTCAGGGTCTAAGACAAAATTGATTTCATTTAAAAATAAATCGGGATCAAAAGCATAAGCTCTATCTCCCTGAAGAGGATCGAGCCATGTATAGAGGGCATCAAGTGTTAGATCGAGAACCCGAGCTCTATGAGTCAATCCATAGTCTTTCGACTCAGCTAGAATTTCTAAATCTTCTTGAAAAACAAAATCTCCGGGAGCCAAAGTAATATCTGCTTCGATCCCGATCTTGCCGCGAAAATTTTGAGTCGAAGCACGAAGAGGGCTCAAAATTTTGTCAGTATTGAAATCAGCCTCTAGCTCTACTGCAGCCTCTAAATAGGCCCAGTAAACAAACTCGCTACAAAAAAAGAGCTGACCAAAATCTTCACGACTTGGATCTAAAATCATTGAAAAACGATACTCAACCGCTGTGCCATTCAGAGTCTCTGCGTACTTGCCCCAAGCCTTTTCAGCCGCCTTCAAGGCAAAATCTGGGTTTTTATGTCGAAGAACTAACATACGTGGCGTATTCTCATTCAATGCATCTTCAAGCGAGCGAGTCAATATTCCTTTTTGCACGATAGATTCCACCACTTGCAACTGACCTGAAGTGTCTTTTGCTATGATTCCGGCATGAGAATAGATCGAAGGGGCAACTCCTATTCGAGCAATTGCAGGAGAACTCACACTATTGCCGCGAAACAACAAAATATCTCCCTCTTGAATATCTTCAGGACCTTTAAACTCTTGTAGAAATTTTGGATTGACCAAAGTTTCAGGAAAAAAAGAAGAAAAAGAAGTTTTAACATTTTCTTCACTTTCTTGAACTTGAAAGCCAAAATATGCTTCTCCCAGAATTTCTTGAGCAAAATCAACCGCCCGGTAGAGATTTCGAAGTGCAATAATACGAGGGCCATCTTCGTTTTCTTCGTGAACTTCTTCTTTAATTAAGTTCTCTAGGCTTTGAAACTCATAAATAGCTGCACTCAGCTGACCTGGATTCTCAATGTCTTTAAAAATTTTAGGGTCGGTATTTCGAAACTGAAAATAAAGTTGGGCAATACTCTGGGCATCGGCATTTACTTCAAGAGCTGTGCGTATCTCTTTTGCTTTATCTAAAAGCTCCTGGATCACAGGATGGAGTGACTTTGCACTTTCAGTTTGGGAGTGAGAATTTAAAACAAAAAAAAACAGATTAAAAATAATAATGATTTCATACAGACCTAATACCAGACAGACAGAGCGAAAGTCTTATGTATTTTTTCAATGAGTAAATTTTCCTAGGCAAGGCTTCTGTCTCAAGATCACCTAAAGTTTAGTTTATTGACTTCTATCTGATCTTTTATCTTTTATATTCCGAAAAGATTTTGAGTACTTATAAAGCTTTTGGAGGACTATGCGCAAACTCTTAACACTGAGTTTTGTCTTCATGTTGATCTGCAATATCAGCAGAGCAGACAGCTGCGCGCAAAAATCCATCTGCTCTTATATTATCAAATCAAAACAAAGCGGAGAACTGCTGAAAAAGAGCGGCGCTAAGAGTTGTAAAATTACAGTACAAATTTGCAAACGCTATGTTGAGAAAAAAGTCTTTCAGTTTTGTGAAGAGAAAAAAAAAAATATTATCGTTCAAAGTCTAACCAAAATAGGCAAAAAGAAAAAATTCGATCAATTCGAATACGATTGCCTCGCCAATATGTTCGTTATATACGAAAAAAAGTTTAAACAGCGCCCCTCAGCCGCTGTCGAAAGTGCTTTGGCAAAAGAATACCAAGAACTACAAGATGCGCAAAAGCGAATACCTGCGAGCTTTGAAGCCAAAGAGAAAACTCAATCGATTCTTGAAGAAGACAATCTATGTGTAAGTAAACCTTGGCTTTGCCAAGATAAATGCGGTCCTAACCAAGAGATTGTGGCCGGTGAATGCAAGTGTATCTTAGGATACAAACTCAAAGGAGGTGTGTGTAGTCCTATCACTCCATAGTTTAAAAAGTACTCAGGCCTTTGCTTTGGGCTTAATACAAAGCACGATAAAAACTAGATATACAAGATGACCTATAGGACTCACCAAAGAGACTAAAGTGATTCATGTAATGATAAAGCTGATACACAGCCATACGTTTATTTGCATTGTTCGTAAAAGCTCGCAGACTGTGGTAAGCTGTATAGAATTCGGGGGCAAAGCCTCCGAACATATATGTCATAGCAAGATCTGCTTCGGGATGCCCCCAATAGCAGGCCGGATCGATGAGATAGACTTTATTCTCATTACCAAACAGATAGTTTCCACTCCAGAGATCACCGTGCAAAAGAGCAGGCGGCTCTTCTGCCTCTTGCAATAGGTCTGTGATTTGATCTGAGAGTTCATTAAAGAGAGTGTTCATTTCTCGATCCCAAAAACCTTTTTCTTGAAGATAGTCTTTTTGCACACAAATTCGATTTTTCCAGTACCACTGCGGCCAATTGCATTGATAGACGGCCTTAGGATTTTTTTGCCGGTTCCAACCAATAAAATTATCTCGATAAAAACCCAAATACTTGGCCTTTTGATTGTGCATCCATGCAAGTCTTTCACCTAAGAGAGAGAATGAATTTTGATTTCCCGCTTGAGAATCAATCCATTCAAGCAGCAATAGATTCTCATTGGAAAAAAATATTTGAGGGGTAAAATGAGAACAGAGTCTATCTATTTCTTGAAGATTTTGTTTTTCGCAAATAGCCATCTCTGTGTTTTGAGAATATATCTTTAAAAAATATTTTTCTTGATTCAATGTAATTGCATACGAATCAGCTATATCGCCGCCATAAAGCCTTTCTATGTTTTGGATAGGCCCAAATTGAGATTCTATTTGTGTTCGGTTTTGATTATGAATCATTAGCTGCTCCCTTTTATTTCACTTTTTTAGTTAAAGAATATCGTAGTTTTGATGACCTAGGCTACTTGTCCGAGAATGCCTTAAAATTTCAAGATTCTCGGACAGAATAGCTTAAGTATCTTATATATTTAACTCACTTCGGACATCTGTCCGAAGTGAAATAAAAGGGAGCAGTTTCAAGGGAGCAGCTCATAAAGTAGAATTTTTTATCAATGTAAGAATCACTCATGCGTTTGTAATTCAGAAAGGGATTTTTTTATAGCTTCTGTTTGTCAAAGAAAATGTTAAGTAAGCTTTGAATTTAAAACAGGATTATTGAATAAAATATTTTTTCGCTATTTTATGGC
>CAZZCP010000015.1:7099-41093 GCA_964653235.1 uncultured Pseudobdellovibrionaceae bacterium
CCCCTATTTTTACAAGCGCAGCAGCACCAACAAAGTTTCTTTCGAAACGACATACGAGCTGCCCTTGACTGGCAAAAACAAAAAGAAGAATTTCCAGAATTCTTTGAAAAGAGAGAGGATTCTTTTGATAATGAATCTGGAGTTCGGGTAGAGGGGCACATCTATCACGATGTCGTTGCATTTTGGGTTCCAATGACGGGCCCGGTTGCTTATCTCAACCAATATGTTGGTTTCAAAGTTTTTTTAAATGAAAAACAAGAAGTTGTAATTGCAATTTGCGGGCGCGAAAATCTCAACAACTGTAGTATGGACCTTGCAAATTTAAATGGCTCAGAAAATGATCTTGATACAGGATTTCGCCCTGCTTTAAGACATTTGTACTTTCGTCAATATTTCAATGAAAACTTTGCCGCTGAGATAGGTTCTCTTGAAGCCTATGGCCAGACGCCTTTGGATTTTCACGGCAGAGCGGGAACCATTACAGGGGTTCGCGTTCTGGGTAAAGGTTTTCAAAATGACAGCCTTAGCTTTCGAGTCACCGCTGGTGATATTGGAGAAGATGACTTTCAAGCAGATATTTTTGACCGTGAGCTAGGAAGAACTTATGTTGAAGCAAAAGTGATTAAAGATGTAAATGACCGTCTTACGATCAGCATTAGCTATGAAAATTTTGATGGCCTCAATATCTTTAGACAAAGAACCGATTTTCATTTACCCGTTGCTGGAAGAAACATTCAAGTTTTTGAAGAATCATTGAGTGATGTCGATGATGGAGCTACGAAATATCTTGTCGGAGCCAGTGTAGATTTAGGAGAAGTCTTCACCAAACAAGCGAATGGATTGAGATTTACAACCTACCACACGGATACTACTGGTGATACGTCAGACCCAAATTCGAAATTCAATCAAAGAATTCGCGGTATCACTCCTCCTGAACACGTCAGCCCCTTGGTAGATTCTGCATTTTACGTAGGTGTTTTTTATGAAAAACAAATCTTTAGAAACTCAAAACATAATCACTATCTATTTGCTTATTACGACCAAATTTTTGATTACGGCGAGGGAACAGGCTTTGATCAAAATCCTTTAAGCCAAAGCGGCTCACGTGGTGAATTTGCTATCGGTTATCGTATGAATTTCAATGCCCGTTACAATCGTGCAAAACGATCTTTTGAATTTACTGAATCTGATAATTCGGCGCCTCTTTGGTAATTTTCACATCATGAACATGGGACTCTTTGAGTCCCTGTTGCGTGATTCGTACAAAATGGGCATTGTTTTGCAGTTGTTCTAAATTGGCAGCGCCCAAATATCCCATCCCAGATCGCAATCCTCCCACCAACTGATGCATGACATTTCGAACCTCTCCTTTGTAAGGAACCCGGCCTTCAATGCCTTCGGGTACAAATTTGTCGGTATCATTAACGTCGGCCTGAGCGTAGCGGTCTTTGGATCCCATACTCATTGCCCCCAAACTTCCCATACCGCGATAGCTTTTATACGAGCGCCCTTGGTACAAGATCATCTCCCCAGGGCTTTCTTTGGTTCCGGCAAGAAGCCCTCCAACCATTACCGCACCTGCACCCAGAGCCATGGCTTTTACCACATCCCCTGAGAACTGAATGCCGCCATCTGCGATAATCTTCTTTCCTAGTTTTTTTGCCTCTGCGGCACAATTCATAATGGCAGATACTTGCGGAACTCCCACACCGCAGACTATACGAGTGGTACAAATACTACCAGGACCAATACCGACTTTGACCACATCGGCACCTGCCCCCATTAGATCTTTGGTAGCAAGAGCGGTGGCTACATTTCCTGCAACCACAACAATATCGGGATACTTTTCTTTTACATACTTGAGCATATTCATCACATTCTTAGAGTGACCATGAGCTGTATCAATCACCAAAACATCAACCTTGCTGGCAACCAATGCATCTACTCTTTGTGTTTCTTTTTCAGAAACACCTACGGCAGCCGCAGAAATGAGTCGACCATTCTTGTCTTTGCAGGCCATCGGAAAATTTTGCCGTTTTTCAATGTCTTTGATTGTAATCAACCCCTTCAGCTTTCCCTCTTCATCGACAATAGGCAGCTTTTCAATGCGATGTTTGTGCAAAACCGCCTTGGCCTCTTCGAGAGTCGTACCAGGTTTTGCCGTTACCAAAGGGCTTGCTGTCATTAGATTGCTCACCGATTGATTGAGATCGTTCACAAATCTCAAATCACGATTGGTCAACATGCCAACAAGCTGATCATTTTCAGTGATCGGAATTCCACCAATACCGTAGTTTTGCATCAAATCGAGCGCCTCTGTTGCTTTTGCTGTCTTAGGTAAAGTGATAGGATCTAAAATCATCCCGGCTTCATATTTTTTGACTCGATCGACTTCTTTGGCCTGTTCATCGATGCTCATATTTTTATGAATTACTCCCAATCCGCCCAACTGTGCCATCACGCGGGCCATTCTCGATTCCGTCACTGTGTCCATAGCTGCAGAGAGCACCGGAGCTTTTAAAACAATGTCTTTGGCAAAGTGACTAGAAGTATCTACTTCAGAGGGCAGAATCTCAGAGAAAAAAGGTTGCAGTAAAATATCATCAAAGGTCAGCGCTATGGGGAATTCCATATTTCATCTCCTCATACCAGGTTTTATAAAATATATAGTTGGCAGCAGATTGGGGTAAAAAAGCCAATTCTTGTTCTTTAAGAGGTCTTACTGCCCGAGCCGGGCGACCTAAAATCAGGTGCTTCTCTGGAAATTCAGAATTTTCGGTAACCAATGCACCCGCGCCAACTAAAGAGAATGGAGGAATCACAGCATTGTCCATGACAATGGCTCCCATACCAATCAAACTCGTATGACCAATTTTACAGCCGTGAAGAACCACCATATGGCCTATTGATACTTTTTCTTCTAGGTAGGTTCCGCATTTTTGATAGGTAGCGTGAATAATCGTGCCATCTTGGATATTGCACTCACGCCCAATACGAATTTCATGAACATCGCCGCGCAGAACCGTATTGTACCAAATGCTTGATTTTTCGCCGATTTCAACATCGCCGATAATACTAGCATTTTCTGCCACAAAGACATCGGGAGCAATGATTGGCGTTTTGCCTCGTAAAGTTAGAATCACCTTACAAGGTTTTATGACACGAAATTAATGCGCTGTATAGTCATTTCTCAACTAAGAGCTGCTCCCTTTTATTTCACTTCGGACAGCCGTCCGAATGCAAATAAATACCTAAAATGTTTAGTGTATTCTTTCCGAAATCCTTGAATAGTTTGTGCATTTTCGGACAAGTATCCCAGGTCATTGAAATTAGGATTAGATTCTACGGAAAAAGTGAAACAAAAGGGAGCAGCTAGAAAATAATAAAATACTATCTGCGATTAAAATTTAGATTTGTGGGGAGTGTATATTCTGTTTTAAACGCATTCAAAATTTAAATTTTTTACAATTTATATTCTTATCTTTATAAATTATTTCATATTATATGCGAAGCAGCATAAAAGAGTTCAAACAATAAAACAAGTATTCCAATTTTTATGAGGTATTTATGAAACTACTATTTTTTTAAGTTTTTCTTTCAGTTTTCAAGCCTATGCAGATCTTGATGCGACTCAAAAATTCGCAACTTGAGAGTTAGAGCAAGAGATTCTACCTGTTCTACCTGTTATTCCTGATAGTGATACAGATCCTCAGGAGGAATTTTACTCATCAATGCTTAATTTACAGCAGGCTGTTGTTTACAGGAATTGCAATGCTCAACTAGAAGAATTAGTCAAAAAATCGATTCAAATTGGAATTAATAAAGCAAAACTAGAAAATCAAGAAACAGATATATCGAGCGATGATATAGCCAGACAAGAAGAAGAGTTTAAACAAGAGCGTATGGCCTTTGTAAAAACTCTGGCAGAATCTAGCATTCCAGCTGCATATGTAAGCCTGAGTTTCGCAGAGTCCGACGCAATATATAAATATCGCTCTGAACTAAATGCAGCAAAAAGCCTAGCGTTTGTTGTCAGTGTTCTTTTAAGGGATGATAAACAACCATTTACTCAAGAAGATGAAGAGCTCTCTTACCAAGCACGATTTGATGCTGACTTGTCAGCGGCTCAGCAGGAAGCATCCGATTTCTTTTCAGATACAATCCCTTATTACGAAATTTGTTTACCTGAAAACTTTTAGTTTAAATCTTTCGTATAGAGTAATTTTTCTTTTGGCCTGAAATCAATGAGTTCTTAGCCAAAAGAGAAGCTTAGAACAAGAACTTTTGCTTTTTCATCTGCTCGATATCAACATCTTTCATAAAAGACTGGTATTGATTTTCGAGCAGTTGCACTTCTTCAAAAAGACTTTCTGGAGCATAAAAAGGCATTTCAAACTGCAAAGCAATACACAAGAGATCTTCGGCAGCTTTTTCTATCGTATAAGTAACACCCTCAATTTTGTAATAAAGCTCAGCCCATACTTTCGATTTATTCACTTTATGAAAACGCAGACAATCAAACTCTAGTTTTGCATGGCAGAGTACATGATCTAGAGCCTCATCTTTTTCACCATCGATATCAAAAAACTCTGAGATTCTCTGCGCCCGTCCAATAGAAAGTGGAATCGCAAAACTGCGTTTATCATCTGTTTTTAAAACGAAAACAGGTTTTTGCACTTCATTGCCAAAAAGGGCATAAGATTCAATCAATACATCGTCTTTCATTTACACTCTTTCTGCTTTGAGATTGACGGGAGCCGCATCGCTTACTCGCACCTCAATAAGCTGGCCTATCATAGACTTATCACCCTCAAAATGCACGAGCTTATTCTGGGTTGAGCGGCCCATCACACGCCCTCCATCAGGATCACGCTTATCAAGACCTTCTACTAAGACTTCAAGCTTCATGCCTTCATAGCGCTTGGCCAAATCAAAGCTTTGCACGCGGTGAGCATCTAAAAGGCGTGTTAAGCGCTCGCCTTTGACTTTTTCGTCAACTTGGTCGGTAAACTTTGCGGCCTTAGTAAAGGGCCTGGGGCTGTACTTAAAAGCAAACATGGTTTCATAACCCACTTCTTCAACAAGGCTCATGGTTTGTGCAAAGTCTTCCTCTGTCTCTCCAGGAAAGCCGCAAATGATATCAGTTGATAAAGAAACCCCAGGAATAATCTCTTTGATCCATGCTATTTTTTCTAAATACTCTTCTCGAGTGTAGCCGCGATTCATTCTCTCTAGAACCCGAGAGCTACCCGATTGAACCGGTAGATGAATGTAATCACAAAGTTTTTGTCGATAGTCTTGCAATACTTGAATCAATTCTCGATCAAAATCTTTGGGATGCGAAGTAGTGTAACGAATCCGTAGAATATCTGTGTCTGTGGCTAGAGTTTTTAACAGCCTTGCGAAGTTTGCACCACAATCAGAGGTGTAAGAATTTACATTTTGACCCAATAGTGTGACCTCTCGAACCCCACGCTCTGCCAGAGATTGAATGTCTTCTACCAACTCGCGCATAGGCCGCGATCTCTCTCGCCCCCGAGTAAAAGGCACGATGCAAAAGGTGCAAAAGTTATCACAACCTTTGGTGATGTTGACAAAGGTGCTCACACCAGGATTGCGCACCAAAGTGTTAATCTCATAGGGGGCTTGATGATGAAACTTTGCGTGAGCTTTGGGCGCACGTGACTCTTTCACCTCATCAATCAACTGCGGAAGTTCATCAATATTGTCGGGACCGAATACAAAATCAAGATAGGGAATGTCTTTTAAGAGTTTCTTTTTCTCTTGTTGGCCCACACAGCCGCCAACAGCCAACATGAGTTGTGGATTCGTTTCTTTGAGCTTGCGGTATTTCCCCATTTCAGAATGAACTTTGTGCACTGGCTTTTCACGAATGGCACATGAATTGATGATCACCAAATTCGCATCATCTGCCCTTGGTACTTCTTGATAATTATTCATTTCGAGTAAACTGAACATTCTTTCGGTATCATTCACATTCATTTGGCAACCATAGGTTGAAATAAAGACTCCTTGAATGGCTTGTGGAATTTCTGTATTCATAACGCTACCCTATAAAAAATTTAGGCCCCTAGGCCAAAACTCAAAGTTTTAGAAAAAAGGTATATAATGCTAAGCAAAACATGGTCAAGAGGACTCGTATGACACCACAAAAAGAAGAATCTCTAGTTCAGAAGTTCGAAAATTTACCCGAAGATTTCGTAAAATTAGTCGAAAAGAGTGTTGCAGAGAACTACACAGATCTATTACAAAAGCAAACGGTACACGCCGATGGCCGAATATACCCAAATGAAGTTATCTTGAGAGTAGGCTTTCGCAATCAAGACGGCATTCGCCAGTGGAACTTTTTAGCCTCAACCGATCATGACCCTAAAGAAAAGAATGCTCTTGATCAACTTTATCTATGTTTAGATGCCCTTCAATCTATGTTTGAAGAAGCTCTACAAAGTGAATTTGAGATTGATTTTCCGATGGATTGGAAAGAATTCAGCTGGGAATCTGGTAGCATATTCTTGAAACATGATACTGTGAATACCAAACTAGAAGCAGAGGCTGATGCTCTCTTGGGAGAAGATTTTCAGCAAACTAAGCTTAGTGAAGAAGAAATTGGTGCAGAATTTTTTGAAAAACCCAATCCAGAAGAGATTCATTAGGGCATTTGCGCTTTCATCTTTGTTATTTGGGCTTTATATCGATGTGCAATTTGCACGCAACTGGTCTTTGGCTTTTTCTCTGGGGCTTTTAATCTGTACAAGAAGCATGAGTTCTGATTCTGAAATAAATTGATACTTGTGAATTTCTGAATAAGCTTGCCGCTCTTTTTCATAATGCTTCCATACTATCCGGATTCCATTTTGACTACAGTCTGCTTGGGGCACAATGCTGAGATAACCTTGGTAGGAGACTGGATTATCAATACCAGTATAGACCACTTTTGGCTCTGCAACTGCAAAGAGATCTAAGTTTAGGTCAGAGAACATTCTAAAGATATTAGGTGCGCGCTCTTCGAGATCGATCGAAATATCGGTCATATACGTGACTCCAAGCCCAACAACTTCAACACTGCATTGATAGTTTGAAGATTGTTCAACACAAGCCATGGCTGAACTCATTGCAAATACAAAAATCAAAATAATATGTTTCATGAATCCCCCCCAGGCAGAATCAATTTGTGTGTTTTTTTCAAAAAAGTAAATACAAAGCTCAAAACTGGATTCTTTGCTATAATTTTTCCTGGATAATAAGATAAATTTTACAATCAATCTTTGTCATCTCTTCAAAAGAAGTTCAAAATATTAGCATGGAAGTTGGCGACAAACTCAGTGACGAAATTTTAAGATTTTCACTCAAAGATGCAAATTCAAAAACAAAGACACTATCGCAGATTTTACACCCCCCCAGTCTGATCGTCTTTCTTAGACACTATGGTTGCATTGGATGCGCAGCTCATATGAGAGATCTACTGCCGAGAGTGAAAGAACTCAAAGACAAGGGGGTACAAATCATCTTAGTTGGCAATGGCAAAGAAGAATTCATCGAGTCTTTTTTTGATCGATTTCAAATCAATGCGAATATTGTCGAGTGTTACTCTGATACAGACTTAGGCCTCTACAAACTCTTTCATTTAAAAAACGGCGGGGCATTTGATGTACCTTCGGTGTGGAATGTTTTAAAATTTTGGACCCAGGGCTTAACTCAAGACGGAGTCAAAGGTGACATAAACCAACAAGGTGGGGTTTTCTTAATTGGAAAAGACAAAAAAATCTACTTTGCCCATAAAAGTAAGTCTTTAGGTGACAATGCAAGAACCAATGATGTGATGAAATACGCGACCCAGCTTTTTTTGGCGGAACCCAACTGATGGATATTCTCATACATCTGGCCAATCTCATCTATCTGTTCTCTTATTTAGTGCGAGATATCTTTTGGTTACGTAGTTTAACCGTAGTTGCGATACTTTTACTGATACCTTATTTTATACTTCAGCCAGAACCTCTCTATGCGGCTGTTGCTTGGAATATTCTTTTTGCCGCAATTAATTTGTATCAGATCTACCGTCTATGGCTTGAGAGAAAACCAGTGTTCTTACAGTATGAAGAAGAAGAGCTCAGACAAAAAGCCTTTCTTAATTTTAGCGCTCGAAACTTTCAAAAACTTTTAAAGATGGGCCAATGGAGAGATTATAAACCGAGCGAATATCTAATCAAAATGGGCAAAGAACGCGAAAAATTTATCGTTTTTGCCAAAGGTAAGGTAGAGGTCATCTCAGATACGATGCGAATTGCCGAATTACAAGCTGGTCAGTTTATTGGTGAAATGAGCTATATGACTGAAAACAAAACCACAGCAAATGTTGTTAGCATTGATAATACCCGGGTGTTTGAGTGGGAGATTCAAAAACTCAACAGCTTTTTTGCTAAGCACCCAGAATTAGAAACCCAATTGCAGTTATTGATTGGCAATGACTTGTGTCGCAAGCTTCAAGAAAAAAGTGGTTTTGAGCTAAAACTCATCCCCATCATTGTCTTCACTTTTACCTGAGACGATTCCTCGCATCTCTTCAATGTACTCTTGAGAATCATCTTCTAAATCAGAGTCTAAATTTTCATCGATATCCAGTTCGGCCACCACGGTGAGAAAATCTTTTTCTGAGGCAAGATCTTTACGTAGCATCTCGAGATACTTGTCAGGGTAACGGGCCGTGAGCTCTTCGATATAACTGTCAAGCTTTCCACCTTCGAGAATTTTCTTACGGGTTTGGATTTTCTTCCAGAACAAAATATAGTGATAACGGCAGTAGCCATCAACAGAAGCTAACTGATCACAATCTTTGACCTTACAATAGGGATTCCCTTCTGCATCTGTAAGAATCACTTCATCATCTTCTTCGAGAAGATTCATTTCAATGGCCATCTGATCCATTAGCTTTTGTGGATCGAGCTCAAGCTCTTTCTTTACTTCGGCGGCTTTTGGTTTTTCAACTGTTTTTGCCTCTACCGGCTTGGTAACTTCTTCTACTTTATTGGCTTCAACAACTTTTGCAGCTACTGGCTTTTTGACTGCAGCTTTTTTTGTAGGAGTCTTTTTAGCTGTTAGTTTTTTTGCGGCTGTTTTTTTGGGAGTAGCTTTTTTTGCAGCCACTTTCTTTTTCGTCACCTTCTTTTTGGTAACTTTTTTCTTATTAGCTTTTTTCTTAACAGCAGACTTTTTAGTGACTTTCTTTTTCGTCACCTTCTTCTTAGCGACTTTTTTCTTGCTAGCGACCTTCTTTTTGGTAACTTTTTTCTTAGCAGCTTTTTTGGCTACTTTCTTTTTTGCCACCTTCTTCTTTGAAGTCGCCTTTTTGGCTACTTTCTTCGCTTTTGATTTTTTGCTGACTTTTTTGCTGACTTTTTTGCTTATTTTTTTGCTTATTTTTTTTGCAGCTTTCGCTTTCTTCTTTTTTGCCATGGACCAAATATCTTTTAGCCAGCTTTTTGGGTCAAGACCTTTATTCATACTTTACACGAATGGTGGCTTTTTCTGAGCGCACATAAACGCTACCAGGCAGATTGCCTCGCAGTTTTCCACGAGCATATTTTAAATTTTGCAATCTTTGCAGTTTCAAAGGGGGCGGAAAAACCAAGCTTCCCTCTTGGGTGCCTACATTGACAAAAGCTCCACTGCCTTTGGGCATCACCACACGCACTCCAGCTTCGGAAGATTTCATGCGAAGTTTACTGTTGGCAGCCATATTTATAATAGTTAATCCTTCTATGGATTCGCCTTCAATGTTTCCTTGCTGTCTTTGTACTTGCACATCCCCTTTACCGTTCTGAATACGGAGGCTTCCCTCATTATCTGCAAACAAAGATCGTCCTTTCTGCGAAATATAAGTAATATTTCCCTTTGTTTTAGCCACAGTACTAGAACCTGAAAAATTACTGAGTTTTAATTCTCCTTCAAGACCCTCAAACTCTACTTGACTGGTGAAGCTGTCCAAATCGACAAAACCTTTATGATCTACAGAACGAAACTTTGCCTTTCGACTAAATATCTCCATTTTGCCCTCGGTATTTTGGGCATCAAAGTTGGCATACATCAAACTATAGGTCTGCTTGGCCTTCCAGCCCCGAACCATCACGGCACCCTCATTGAGGTGAATTAAGCTCGAATCGACTTTACCTTTTAATTCAATCACAAATATACTTCTTGCCAAAAGCTCCTCTGGCATTTTTTCGCTAGCTCGAAAGCGCATCACGTCTCGGCGAGTTTCAAAAAGATTCGGATTTTCTTGGCGCCAAGACTGAAACTCAGCCTGCCATCTGCTATCGTTTTCATCTTTTGCCCTGGCCGTCCACTGAAAAGAAAAGGGATCATTAGAACCCATCATTTGAATTTGTGCAGCAGGTACAATTACTTCAATGTTTTGCGCCTCTACGAGATGACTAAGGAATAAAATAGCGAATAAGAATTTATGCATAAAAATAAACTAAGTCCTTTCTTTTGGCCCGTCATGCCATGAACAATGCGTTAATCTGCTCTGTCTTGATTATTCAAATCATATCTTACATCCTTCAGCTCTTAAAGCCTGGTTTTTAGAAAGGATACTTATGAGCAAAGAAGTCATTATCTCAAGTGCAGTACGCACACCCATTGGTGGATTCAATGGTAGTTTGTCTAGTTTTCGCGCCCCTGAATTGGGAGCTAAAGCCATTGAAGCCGCAGTCGAAAGAGCGAAAATTGAAAAAAAAGATGTTCAAGAAGTTGTTTTTGGTAATGTGCTAACTGCTGGTGTTGGTCAAGCTCCAGCTAGACAGGCCGCAATCTATGCAGGTTTAGAAAAGAGCACTCCTTGCATGACCATCAATAAAGTCTGTGGCTCGGGCCTAAAAGCAGTGATGCTTGCCAGCGATTCGGTTCAATTGGGGCACAGTCAAATCGTGGTGGCAGGCGGACAAGAATCAATGAGCCAAGCCCCACACCTTTTAACCCAGTCTCGATCTGGTTATCGAATGGGAGATGTGAAAGCCATTGATTCAATGGTTCACGATGGACTTTGGGATCCTTACAATAACTATCATATGGGAAATTGCGGTGAAATCTGTGCCCGCGAATACAAGTTTAGCCGCGAAGAACAAGATGCCTTTGCCAAGAGATCTTACGAAAGAGCTCAGACCGCAACTAAAGAAGGCTACTTCAAAGAAGAATTGGTTCCTGTCGAAGTCAAAACTCGTAAAGAAACTCTCACTGTCGATGTAGATGAAGATATCGATAAAGTGAAGTTTGAGAAAATTCCACAATTGCGACCTGCGTTTGATAAAGAGGGAAGTATAACCGCTGCCAATGCCTCAAATATTAATGATGGCGCCTCAGCCCTTGTGATCACAGACTCTAAAACCGCAGATCAAAAATCGATGCCCAAATTGGCTAAGATTTTAGGTCATGCTAGTTATGCTCATGATCCGACATATTTTACCACTGCACCGATCTTCGCCGCCCAAAAAGTTTTACAACAATTAGGACTTCAAGCCGGAGATATTGATCTTTGGGAGATCAATGAAGCCTTTGCGGTTGTCACTATGGCGGCGATCAAAGATTTAGGTCTCGATCCAGAAAAAGTAAATGTGCATGGCGGGGCAGTGAGTATGGGCCATCCCATTGGAGCCAGCGGGGCAAGAATTCTAACAACACTCGTACATGCCTTGAAAACCCATAATAAAAAATACGGCTGCGCCTCGATTTGTATTGGCGGAGGAGAAGCCGTGGCAGTTGTTGTGGAGAATCTTTCATGAGTAAAATTTATGACAATGCAAAAGATGCCGTTCAAGGCATTGCCGACAATATGACTATTTTGGTGGGAGGATTTGGCCTTTGCGGAATTCCAGAGCAAAGTATTCTTGCCCTCAAAGAAAGTGGTGCTAAAGGGCTCACCATCGTTTCTAACAATTGCGGCGTCGATGACTGGGGCCTGGGTCTTTTGCTAAAAGATCGCCAAATCAAAAAAATGATGTCGAGCTATGTTGGCGAAAATGCAAGTTTTGAGCAACAACTGATGAGCGGCGAGCTCGAGGCAGAATTGATTCCCCAAGGAACACTTGCCGAGAGAATTCGTGCAGGTGGAGCTGGTATTCCCGCCTTTTTTACCCCTACTGGAGTGGGAACTCAGGTGGCTGAAGGCAAAGAATCGCGTCAGATTGATGGGCGTGAGTATATACTCGAAAAAGCCATCACTGGTGATTTTGCTTTTGTTCGCGCTTGGAAGGGCGATGCCTTTGGCAATTTGGTTTTTCGCAAGACCGCTCGCAATTTCAACCCCATGATTGCCACCGCCGGCAAGATCACCGTGGCCGAGGTCGAAGAACTAGTTGAACTGGGCGATCTAGATCCTAATGAAATTCATACACCTGGGGTATTTGTACAGAGAATTTTTCAGGCAAAGCAAGAAAAACGAATCGAGTTTCGTACGACACAAGGAGGCTAAAGATGGCATTAGATCGAAATCAAATTGCCAAAAGAATTGCAAAAGAAGTCGAAGATGGCTTTTGTGTCAATCTCGGAATCGGCATTCCCACTCTGGTTGCAAATTACATCCCTGAAAATCTCTTTGTCATGCTACAGAGTGAAAACGGACTTTTAGGAATGGGGCCATTTCCTGTTGAAGAGAAAGTAGATGCAGACTTAATCAATGCCGGCAAACAAACCATCACTGCCCTGCCCGGCTCGAGCTTCTTTAATAGCGCAGATAGCTTTGCCATGATTCGCGGTGGCCACATTGACCTTACTGTACTCGGAGCTATGCAGGTCGACCAAAGCGGAAGCATCGCCAATTGGATGATCCCGGGTAAAATGGTCAAAGGCATGGGCGGTGCCATGGACTTAGTTGCTGGCGCAAAGAGGGTCATTGTAGCCATGCAACACATCGATAAGAAGGGCAATCCCAAGCTGTTAGAGCAGTGCAATCTACCTCTCACCGGAGTTCAATGCATAGACAGAATTGTGACAGACTTTGGCGTCATTGATATAGAGAACAAGCAATTTGTTTTGCGCGAAATCGCCCCTGGAATGGAGGTCGATGAGCTCGTCAAAGCCACCGGCGCGTCTTTGCGGATTGATTCAGATCTTCGTCAAATCGAAGTCTAACTCAAAGAGTAAAATCTTCTCTAGCCCTTTTATGTAAATACAACTATAAGTAGGGCATGAAATTTTTAGCTTTTTTGTTTTTGTTTGCTTCAGGTCAAACAAGTTTTGCTATGCTTCCTTGCGAATTTGAGTTTTGGAGTGCCCAAATTCGCAGACTTCCCAAGAATAGACCAGCTCCTGAAGTGAATCTCATTGGTCCTTCACACTCCAATCGGCCCGGAGAAAACATCGTCATTGATCTACAAATCGAGCCGCAAAGCCTGCAAAGCCAGTACCTTCAAACTGTCACGATTCACTTTCAAAGAATTCTTAGCGCTAAGCGGAGCCTATATTTACTGACCAAAGAATACGTTATTGCCCAATTGCGTGCAAACCTCCTACCTTTAGTCGAAAACTCGGGACAAAGTATTTACATCCAAGGCCCTCCGATCTTACAAAGCTTTGTTCGAGAGTGGCAATACAAACACCCCGAAGATTTTGTCGGCAAAGAGCTTGAGTTCATGCAAGCACCTGTAACTTCTTTAGAAGCAAACATGAGCTTGGCCTCGGCCTTAAGCAAAGATCTTAGTCCTTTTGAAAACAGACTCTTACATTTGATTTCTTATATGAGATGGGATCAGCGCCCACCCAGATAAAGAAATGGCAAGCTTTCGAAAAGTGGAAAGTTTTTTTCTAGCACAAGATCTGTTTGCCATTGGTTGATTTTAACGATTCTTAAATCTTTTAAGCGCCCGTAATAAAAACGATATTCAAATTCGACTTCGGCTTGGTTTTCAGTCAAAAGCTGCAATTTTTCACTTTGAAGCGTGAGGCTTGCCCCCAGGTCTTGAAAAGAAAAAATCATATTCTGCCCTTGTCGCTCAATGCTTGCTGAATAGACTTCTTGCTTGGATGCCGAACGAAAATAGAGCGCCGCCAAAAGCCAAGCCAATAGAAGCATCAAGTTCATACTGATTGGCTTTTGAATCGCTCCTTGCCGATAGAGAAAAAATAGAATCCAGGCCGCCAGCAATTGAAACAAAAGCAGCAAAGTCGGTGTCGGTAGATCAAAAACAAAACAAAGCAGAAGCTTTAAGACCAAGCTAGTCACCAAGATCGAGATCACAACCAGGCTTTTATCGAGCTCTTGCATTTTTTTATTCAAAAGAGCAAATCCAATCAAAAATAGTTGTAGCTCGAAAATCAAAGGCCAAGAAATAAAAAAGTCTAGAAAGTCTTTTTGCATACTTTATTGAAACAAATTGGCAGGCAAGCGACTAGGATTTTGTTTGTTTTCGGTGCTGTAAAAAGAAGGAGATATCTCATCATAGTTGCGAAAATCTTGCCCCAGAATATCTGCGAACTCAGATAGATCTCGGATTCTTACTTGATTTTTGATAAACCTCTCTAGGGTCGAAATAAAACTAGCATAAGAGTTCTGGTAACGATGAAACAAAAAGAGATTTTCGCTCTTAAGCAATTCAAACTGTTTACGCATATGAATCAGCTCTAAAGCGATTTGATTCTTATTACTTGAGCGCTCATAAGACCAACGAACAATATTCAGGTAGAGTGTGCGTGCTAAAACTTGCTCAAAATTAAGTGCATCTGGGTTCAGTGAAGTATCGACTTTAAATTGACCAATATGATTCGAAATAATCGCTAGTAGATGAATGTGAGAGAAAAAACCTTTTCCATGCTCTACTTGAGCTAAAAATTCATAAAACTCGCGAATGCTTAAATTCTGCTTTAGATACTCTAAAGCTAAGAAACTTAAGTTGGGTCTCAGATCAGAGAACTCAGTGATCATATGCTCACGAAAAAATCGATACTCATTCATAATGATTCTAAGTGCTTCCAATGCATAAGTAGTTCTCTTCTTCGCATCATAGTCGCGTAGAATCAGAAAAACTTCTCTTAGATTGGTTCTTACATCAAAGGCAGCATTACTTATGTGACTTGACCTGGGTATTGGGTAAGATCTCTCCATCATTTCATGTTGTACAAATCCCTCTGTTTGGCGAATTGGACTCGACTCTAGATATGTAATCAAGTCTTGGGCATCTTGATCACTCATTTTGCGAACATAGCCTATGAGCTGTCTTTTTCTTTGTCGAAAGCTTATATCACTTCTCCGGTAAGCCAATATACCAGGAGTTGCAGCCAAAATAGCCTGACGAAACTCCTCTCTACTCTGCTCTCTTTCTAGTGCTTCTTTCTCTGCTTGCAGCTTTTCTTGCTCGATGAGCCTTCTTTGTTCAGCACGATAGGATGGCAAGCTATGTACATTGCTAGAGTTTTGAATCAAATAGTTCTGCTCAAACAAATCTAGGCAGTTTTGATTTGCATAAGCTTGCAGATAGAAAAAAGTGAGAAAAAAAAGTATGTTTTTTTGTACCATTTGCTACAAAATACCAGTTCTTGAATTGAAGTGAACCGAAGATTTTGGATTTTCTTTTTTACAATTTAAACTGCTCCCTTTTATTTCACTTCGGACGTCCGTCCGAGAGCGTATAAGTATTTAAAATGTTTAATAAAACCTGTCCGAGACTCTTAAGATTTTTGGGCATTCTCGGACAAGTCTCCTAGGTCATTGAAACTGCAAATGAATACAGGGAGAAAAGTGAAACAAAAGGGAGCAGCTAATAAAAGTCATCATTGTTCAACAAAAGAGGACTCAATTCGGGCTCAACAAATGCTTTGAGGTGATTCAATTGATCTATGTTTACATCCTGTCTTTGTAAAAAATTTATCATATCAAGACTCAGCAGATATAGGTCTCGGTATCTATAAAAGTAAAATTCGTTCTCTTCTCGCAACTGCTCAAAACTTCTTTGGATTTCTTGAAGCTCTTGCTGAAGCCGTAGCGACAGGCCATTGCCCTCATGAGCGGCTCTCTCTAAATTTAAATAGAGAGCCTTTCGAAACACAATCGCAAAGTATTCGTGAAGTGCTTCTCGGCGAAGCTCATAAGTTCGCAGCGACCGAATGTGAGTTTCCATTACAGTCATAAAATAAGGATCACTCAAAAAGCTATTTCCAGCTCTTGCTTCGGCAAAAAATTTATAGAATTGCAACAGGCTCATTTGTTGAGACATGGCATCGATGCCTGGAACAATCAAATAATCATAGATAGGAAGCTCATGACTAAATACAGGATCACGATACATACGGTGAGATTCAACAATGAGCTTGAGACTGTTGATGGTGTAGTGAGTAGATCGAAGCTGATCGTAAAACCTAAAAATCTGGAAGACCTCACGAATATTAGTTCGAAGGTCAAAGGCCGCATTGGTTTTTTGCTGACTACCAGGAATGGGATAGAGGTGTTGTAAAAAATGATCTTGTTTTTCTCCACGATAGCCCCGGAGTACATAGCTTGAAAGATAGACAAAGAGCTCTTTTGCCATCTCAGGACTCATGCTTTTGGCATAGCTTTGAATCTGTTCTTGCCTCTCTTGTCGATTCAAATCTTTAGGCCGATACTTCAAAAAATCAGGTGTAATTGCTAACAGAGCATCTCGTTTGCTTTTCTCAAAAGCTTCACTTTGTTTGCGTGCTTTTTCTTGGCTGAGCTTATCTAGTCGCTCTTGCTCGGCAAGCCGAGCCTGTTCGGCTTCTAGTTTGATTTGATGCTCTTGCCTCCGAGCTGCTAAAAGAGTCACATTGGCTTGCCCGAGAATATAAGCATGCTCTTGAAAGATTTCATGACAAATTCTAGGCATCGCATTGAGCCGAGAAATAGCAAAAAAAAGCGAGCAAACTAGAACTTGGCGGAACATCTATAAAACATAACGCATTTGCCAAAAGAAAGCGAAATTGAGAAATGATATTTCCCTTTTTTCAATTGCTGTCTAAAATTTTATCCAAGTAGAGAGTGAGGAAGTATTATGTTACAACAAGTAAAAGAACAATTCGAAGCCCTAGCAAGCAGCCCAAAGCTCCAAGAAGGCCTTGATTTGGTCAAGGTCAACGCCCGTTTGCGAGCCTTCGGACTCTTAAAGATCCCTCTAATCAACTTTTTAAGTCCAAGAATCACAGAATACAATGATCAGAGACTGCTCTTAAAAATGCCATTTGGTCGTCGTTCAAAAAATCATGTGAATTCGATGTATTTCGCTGTTTTTGCTGTTGGAGCTGATCTTGCCTGCGGGCTGATTGCCTATAATGAAATGCTCGATAGCAAGCGAAAAATCCATCTTGTTTTTAAAGATTTTGACATTCGTTTTTTAAAAAGAGCTGAAGAAGACGTGATTTTTGTTTGTGAATGGGTGCCGCAAATTAAAAAGCTGATTCACAAGACCATTGAGACAAAAGATAGAGAAGAGTTGCGCATTCCTGTGCAAGCTTTTATTGCACGAGATATGTCTGAGCCGGTGGCTGATATGCACCTTACTCTTTCGGTAAAATGCAAAGATTGATTCTCCCAAGACAGTTTTTGCTTTAAGGTACTTGTATGAATAAGAAGATCGAAAAGCTCAAAAAAACCAGTCTTTCGCGAACCCTCTCTGTGGCTAAGACCGGTCTGCGTACGGGCGGATCTTGGGCCACTCACAATATTGGCAATATTCTTCGCAGCGACAAAGGTAAGAAAGAAGCTTTTCAAGATTTTCTCAAAGACCAAGCCGAACTTTTATCTAATGAGCTAGGAAAACTCAAAGGCTCGATGATGAAGATTGGGCAAATGATCTCAGTTCACGGAGAGCATTTCTTGCCCGAAAAAGCCAATGCTCTGCTCAAGAAAATGCAATTTCAATCTCCCCCACTTATCTGGGAGAGCATCGCCGAAACTCTCGAAAATGAGCTTCGACCTTCTTTGCGGGATGAACTTGAGATAGAAAAAGAGCCCATTGCTTCGGCAAGTTTGGGCCAAGTTCACCGAGCGAAGATCAAATCTACAGGTGAAGACTTGGCGGTGAAAATGCAATACCCATCTTTAGGGGATGCTACCGAGAGCGACCTAAAAACCTTAAAGCGCATTTTAAAAGTCTCTAAGATTTTGCCCGCTGAGATTGATGTCGATGAAATCTTTGTTGAGATCTACAAAATGCTCAAGCAAGAGTTGAACTATTTAACCGAACTCAAACTCATGGAAGAATACCGAAGCCTCTTGAACTCAGACCGATATTTAATTCCTAAGGCCTATCCTAGGTATTCTACCGAAAAAATTCTCACCATGGAATTTATGGACGCCGATAATGTTGACAGCCCCGCGGTCGATGCCCTACCTCAAGAGGTGCGCAATCAGCTCGGCTGCGATTACTTAGACCTTTACTTTAAAGAGCTCTTTGAATGGGGCTTTATTCAAACCGATGCTCACTTTGGCAACTACAAAATCAAGATTGAGGGCGATACTGCTCGCTGGGTATTGCTTGATTTTGGTGCTACTAAGAGAATTGGCAAAGAATTCTCAGAGCCCTACACTCATTTTATTAGCAGCCTTGTAAAGGGAGATAAGGCAGCACTTATTCAGGCCAGTTATCGTTTGAAGTTTTTGCGAGAAGGCGACCCGCAATCTCTAGAAGATGCCTTTTGGGAGTTTTGCTTGATCAGTGTCGAACCCTTTCAAAGCCGAGAACTGGCGAGAAGCAAAAAGCTAAAGCATTACTTAGAAGATGGTAGATATGATTGGGGCAAGACCGATTTGGCCGAAAGAACCATTCAACTCACCATCGCGCTCAAAGACAAGTTTCCTTTTCGAGCCCCTCCTGCCGATTTGATCTTTCTCAATCGAAAGCTCTCGGGAGTTTTTACAATTTTGACCAAGCTGAAAGCTCAAATTCATTCGCGCGATGTGATGGCAAAGTACTTGAATTTAAGTTAACTCAACCAATCTCTTGGCTTTAAAAACTCATAAAGCTTGGCTTCATCTGAGCCTGGTTCGGGTGTCCAGTTGTAGTGCCATTGAGCATGCTTTGGTAGAGACATAAGTATCGACTCTACTCTTCCATTGGTTTTTAGACCAAAGATGGTGCCTCGGTCATAGAGCAAGTTAAACTCTACGTACCTTCCGCGGCGATACTCTTGAAAGTTTTTTTGTTTTTCAGTGAATTTCTTTTGATAGTGCTTTTTAGCGATCGGAAAATAAGACTGCACAAAGGCATTGCCGCAGGCTTTTTGCATGGCAAACTTTTCTTCTGTTGCCATTTGATAATCAAAGAAAATACCACCAATACCTCGAGTTTCTTTGCGGTGAGGAAGATAAAAATACTCATCACATTCTTTTTTAAATTGAGGGTAGAGATCTGTACCGAAAGAATCGAGGGCCTCTTTGTAGGTTTTATGAAAGTGCTGTACATCTTCGATTTCGGGATAAAAGGGAGTGAGATCAGCACCGCCGCCAAACCAGGCGCTAGAACCTCTTTGAATCATACGATAGTTGGCATGAACTGTTGGTACAATGGGATTGATCGGGTGAAGCACTAAAGAGATTCCGCTTGCATAGAACTGAGTTCCATCACCATAAGGCAAGGTTTTGGCAAAGTCTTCAGAAAACTCTCCATAGACCTCTGAGAAATTGACTCCGCCTTTTTCTAAAAAGACTCCGCCTTCAAAGATTCGGGTTTTACCGCCACCTCCACCCTCTCTTTGCCACTCATCTTGATGAAAGTTTTTCTCATCTAAATCAGAAATGGCTTGGCAGATTTCATCTTGAAGATTTTTATAGTACCTAGGAGCTTCTTTTTGAAAGTTCATCACTTACCTCTCTTTGGACCCCAAATTCGAATATGAAGCCTGTCACAAAAGTTCCAATTGGTTTTTTTGCACTCCTCTATGAGCCATTCGCTGCGCTCTTCTAGTTGCGCCTTGGTCAATGCTTGCGGCATTAAATAGACTCGCGAATCGACATCTTTGTCCGTCCATTTCTTAAAATCAACAACTTGGCTCGCTACCTCATGCAAATCATCTTTGGTATTGATTACATATTTGAGTTGAAAATCATATTCTGTACACATTTGTTGAAGTACCTCAGAATTATAGCGCAAACTCTGATGTTCATCATAATGCTCTGATGTACTGACACAAGAAGATTTGAGCTTTGGAGAAATACTCAAAAACTGCGCTTTGGTTTTTTGATAGATGCTTCCATTGGTTTCAATACTTACAAAGCAGCCCTTTTCGACCAAAGGCTCCACCAGATCTGCCAAGCCCTCTTGCAAAAAGGGCTCCCCGCCTGTGATTACCACCTGCGGGCAATCAAAACTCAAGACGCGATCGATGCACTCTTTGATTTCATGCTCTTCGAGTTCAGGGTAGTGGCTAGAATAGGCAGTATCACAAAGACTGGTGCTCGAGTCAGGGTTTTGCCACTCACATCGCAAATTACAAGTAGAGAGCCTGACAAATACGCTGGGTTGACCTACAAAACGCCCTTCTCCTTGAATGGTAAAAAATACGAAGTCTTTGGTAAAAATCATGCTTTACGATAGCAGCAGTTTTGTTTTTTTCCAAGAAAGAGAAAAACAAGACAGTACAAAATTTTTGAAAAAATAATAAGAACTCTGCAATAAAATTACCAAACGCAGGCCTTTCTGTTAGTTTCAGCACTTATGCGCAGCTTACTCTTTATTCTATTCTTTTCTACAAATGCACTGGCTTTTTGTGAATTTGCTTTCATAGATTTGAAAACTTTAAAAGCAGAAATCGCCTTTGATCGACCAGGAGCCGTTTATGAGCATGGCAAATGGCAAGACCGAGAGGCCTGGGTTTTTTATTCAAAACCTGGTTTTCGAAATTTACAAGAAATAGAATACCGAATGCATAGGTATTTTGAAAGACAAGGCGTAGCTGTTTTAAAACTGATCGGCTTTAAGTATCTTACAGAGGGACGATCAGCCCTTCTTTATGAAAAGACAACCGAACTTCGCCGCATTCAACTTGGGGGCCAGGCGCATCGTCTGCCCAAAGATTTGTTTGAGTTTTTAGAACCAGGAGCTTTTGAAATAGCGAGACGAGAAATCAAAACTATCTTAACAAAGTTGCGAGAGCTCGACCGCGGCAGCCTATTTTATGATTTTCTGCTCCAAAGAGATGGCAGAGTCTATTTGACAGCTTTAAACCGTTTCGCAAATTCAAGTGAAGGGGTTATGGCCGATCGACAAGCAGATTCAATTTTGAATTCGATTGAGAGGCGGCCCTATCCCAGTTACTACAAAACTGATTATTTTCAAACCGAATGAATCGCTCTTTTGGTCGCCGCCAAATGGGCTTCTTTCACTGCTTCAGATAAAGTCGGGTGAGGGTGACAAGTGATACCTACATCCTCAGATGAGGCGTGATATTCCATTGCTAAAGAACACTCGGCAATCATCTCAGAAACATGAGGACCAATCATATGAACTCCTAAAATTCGATCCGTCTCTTTGTGGGCGATAACTTTGACAAAACCAACAGCTTCATGAGAGGCAACGGCCCGTCCATTGGCGGCAAAATTAAATTTGCCGGTATTAAATGCTATACCCTCTTTTTTGAGCTCCTCTTCGGTCTTTCCAACACAAGCCACTTCGGGGTAGGTATAAATCACATTTGAAATTGCATTGTAGTTAAGATGTGCGGGTTTTCCTGCAATCAACTCGGCAACGGCAATACCTTCTTCTTCAGCTTTATGCGCAAGCATCATTCCGCCAATTACATCACCAACGGCATAAATATTGGGGTGCTTGGTTTGCCAGTGCTCGTTCACTGTCACAAAACCTCTTTTGTCAGTCTCAATACCCATAGTCTCAAGACCAAGGCCTTCTGTGTAAGGCTTTCGACCCACGGCTACCAAGCAGTAATCGGCAGCAAAAGTTTTTTCATTGCCATCTTTTGTTTTCGCTAAAACCTCAACCTTGTCACCTTGGTTGGTGGCCGATTGTACGGCGGTTTCAAACACAAACTCAATACCAATTTCTTCAAGAGACTTTTGAATTTGTCTTTGTACGTGCTTATCCATCATTGAAATGGGAGATTTTGCATACTCTAAGATGGTGACTTTTGAACCCAACCGAGCCCAAACAGAACCCATTTCAAGCCCAATGACGCCGGCACCGATCACCACTATTTCTTTTGGTACTTCTTCCCACTCTAGGGCCTCGGTAGAACTAACGATGCGTTTTTTATCGATCACAATACCAGGCAGGGTATTGGGCTTTGAACCTGTTGCAATGACAATGTTTTTTGTTTTTAGAGTTTTGCCAGCAACCTCGACGGTATTGGCATCAACAATGCTTCCTAAACCTTCAAGGCGTTCTATTTTGTTTTTTTGAAATAAAAAATCAACCCCTTGGGTGATTTGCTCTACCACTCCACGCTTGCGACCAATCATTTTGGGCAGATCCAGTTTAAGGCCATCAAACTCGATTCCATGATCAGCAAATTTAGCTTTGGCATTGTAGAAGTGCTCTGAAGACTTCAATAGGGCTTTTGAAGGGATGCAGCCAACATTCAAACAAGTTCCACCTAGACGATTGTATTTTTCAATACAAGCCACTTTCAAACCGAGCTGAGTTGCGCGAATGGCACAAACATAGCCACCAGGTCCTCCGCCAATTACGACCAAATCATAATCCATACTATACCTCCAGCAAGAGTCTTGAAGGCTCTTCCATAATTTCTTTAATGCGAACTAAAAAACCTACCGACTGCTTACCGTCAATGATTCTGTGATCATAAGAGAGGGCAACATACATCATCGGCCGAACCACAACCTCACCTTTGATGGCGATGGGTCTTTCTTCTATTTTATGCAAACCTAGAATGCCGGTCTGAGGTGGATTGAGAATGGGAGTGGAAAGCAAAGAGCCAAACACACCACCATTGGAAATCGTAAAACCGCCGCCCGTCATTTCATCTACAGACAAAGTTCCTTCTTTGGCTTTGATTGCATAGTACTTAATTGTTTTTTCGATTTCAGCAATCGATAAGAGATCGGCATCGCGAATGACAGGAACGAGCAAACCTTTTTTTCCTGCCACGGCAACACTAATATCATAGTAATTGCGCTCAATTAAGTCTTCGCCATCGATGTAGGAGTTCACATCAGGATAGTCTTTTAGGGCCTGCACCACAGCTTTGGTAAAGAAAGACATAAAGCCCAGTCGAATATCGTGCTTCTTTTCAAAAGTTTCTTTGTACTCTGATCGCAATTTCATTACTCGAGACAAGTCAATTTCATTGAAAGTCGTTAAAATTGCAGCCGTATGTTGTGCCATCACAAGTCTCGATGCTACTTTTTTACGAAGTGAACTCATTTTCTTTCGCGTCTCGCGCTCACCTGTTTGCGTTTTTTGTACTTGTGGAAGCTCGGGAGCTTTTGTCTCAGGAGCCGGCGAAGGAGTTGCTTGCGTTTGCGGACCACGCAGAACATCTTCTTTGGTGATACGCCCACCCGGAGCTGTACCTTGCAACTGCTCTGCACTTAAGTTTTTCTCTGCAGCAAGTTTGGCAGCGGCAGGTGAAAAAGCGCCCGAAGTATCTACGGCTCCAGCTGGAGCAGAGCTTGTCGCGGTTGCCGAGGCTGCAGCATCTTTCTCTTGCTTTGGAGCACTTGCCCCGGCAGTAGCGGCAGTATCAATACTCCCTACCACAGCTCCCACTTCAACGGTCTCCCCTTCTTGAACAGAAATTTCGATAGAACCAGATGCTTCTGCAGCAACTTCCAAGGAGGCTTTATCAGAGTCAATCACCAGAATAACATCATCTTGATTGACAAAATCACCACTTGAAACTCTCCATTCGCTAATATCGACCTCGGTTATACTTTCACCCGGTGAGGGAATTTTTATATCTACTTTTGACATTCTATAAGCCTTCCATTGTACGATTTAAAATTTCTTCTTGTTCTTCTTTATGAATCAATTCGCTGCCCGTTGCCGGAGATGCACTTTCTTTTCGAGATATAAGTCGCAACTTGTAACCCATTTTTTCAAAACGATCACGTATCAAAAACCAAGCCCCCATATTCTCAGGCTCTTCTTGCAGCCAAACCAAATCAGAGTTCACAGAATATTGCGAGATGAGTTCTTTTATTTTTTCTGCAGGAAAAGGATACAGCTGCTCAATACGAAGGATTGCAAGTTTATCAAGTGCTTTCTCATCTCGTTTTGCTAAAAGATCATAATAGACTTTGCCAGAGCAAAAAACCACTCTCTCTACTTTGACCGGACTCAGTTCGTCACTAAGAACCTCTTGAAAGCTACCCTTCTCAAGATCAGCAAAGTTGCAAACAACTTTGGGGTGTCTAAGTAAAGATTTTGGCGACATGATGACTAGAGGACGGCGAAAATCTCTAAGTACTTGCCTTCGCAAGCAATGAAAGAGTTGATCTGGTCTGGTAAGATTCGCAACTTGAATATTGTTTTCGGCAGCCAATTGCAAAAATCTCTCAAGGCGAGCACTCGAATGCTCAGGGCCCTGCCCCTCATAACCATGAGGCAGAAGCAGAACCAAACCACTCATTCTTTGCCACTTTGACTCAGAACCAGCAATAAACTGATCAATAATAACCTGACCGCCATTGGCAAAGTCTCCAAATTGAGCTTCCCAAATTGTCAAAGCTTTGGGATTTGCCATTGAGTAGCCAAATTCAAAGCCCATAACTCCTGTTTCTGATAAGTGTGAATTGTATATTTCGATGAAAGCTTGGTCTTCTTGAAGATGATTCAACAATATGAGTTCTTTGCCGTTAGTTTGATCATACCAAACAGCATGTCGATGAGAAAATGTACCACGCTTCACATCTTGCCCCGTGATACGAACCGGAATTCCTTGCAAAAGCAAACTCCCATAGCACAGATTTTCAGACATGCCCCAATCAATCGCTTTTTCACCAGAAGCCATCGCGGCCCGATCTTTGATCAAACGATTGAAACGCTTAACAGGTGTAAAGCTATCTGGAGGAGTAGAGATCGTTTCAGCAATCTTTTTTAGTTCTGTATTGGGAACTCCTGTTTCTTTGGCTTGAAAAATATCTTGCTGAGAGGGAACCTTTAAACCTCCCCAAGCATCTTGAAGAGTATTGACTTTGATATCTGGCTTGGTCTCACGGGCTTTCTCGAGATGCTCATTCAATTGAGATTTAAAATCATTGAGAATTTTCTTGGCATCTTCTTCACTCAAAACCCCTTCTTGGATTAACTTTTCTTTGTAGATCTCGGCGGGAGATTTCTTCTTGTCAATCACTTCATACATTTTGGGTTGTGTAAATCTAGGTTCTTCTCCTTCATTGTGTCCATATTTTCGGTAACACAAAAGATCAATAACCACATCTCGATGAAACTTTTGACGAAACTCAAGAGCCATATGCATGCAGTGTACAACGGCCTCAGGGTCATCTCCATTGACATGAAAAATTGGAGTCTCAACCATTTTCATCAAATCAGTACAATAAACGGTAGAGCGTGCATCCTCAGGATTGGTAGTAAAACCCACTTGGTTGTTGATTACAATATGTATACAACCGCCCACTCGATAGCCTTCAAGTTGGCTCATATTTACCGTTTCATAAACCACACCTTGGCCAGCAAAAGCAGCGTCGCCATGAATCTTAATCGGAATCACTGAATCTACATCTTTATTGTAGCGCATATCTTGTTTGCTTCGAGTGATACCTAAAAGCACAGGCGAAATGAATTCTAAGTGAGAGGGATTGGGACAAAGAGACAAATGAACTTCTGCACCACTTGCGGTTTTACGATCAGAAGAATAACCCAAATGATATTTTACATCTCCATCACCCGCAACATGATCAGGTAAAAAGCCACCTTCAAATTCAGTAAACATTTCATCATATTTTTTTCTCATCACATTGGCCATAACATTTAGCCTTCCTCGATGGGCCATACCAATGACAAACTCTTTCGCTCCATGAGAACCACTGTAATCAAGAAGACTCTCCAGAGCCGGAATCAAAGCCGTTCCACCTTCTAAAGAAAATCTCTTTTTGCCTACATATTTGGTATTTAAGAAAGATTCAAAACCCTCAGCTCGAACAAGATCAGTGTAGATTTCTTTCTTTTCTTCAGCTGTAAAATTGTGTCGATTTTGAATTGGCTCCATCCGTTTTTGCAGCCATCTCACCAACTCAGGATCTCGAATGTATTTGAACTCAACACCGATATTTGAACAATAGGTTTTTTTTAAGTGCTCAATGATATTTCTCAAACTAGGGTCTTTGACTCCCATTTCACTGCCAAATTCAAATCGTCTCTCAAGATCTTGTTCTGTAAGACCCCAATTGGATTTATCAAGAGTCGCATAGGTTTCTAAAGCCTGATCACTCAATGGGTTGTTGGTTGCACAAAGATGACCTCTTTTTCGATGTGCTTCGATCAGGTCGATAACCGGTGATTCACCGCTGTTAGCTGCTACCACGCTCGAGGAAGCAGCAGCAGGACTTTGTTCATAAGGCGAGGGGATATCAACATAAGGACTGGCTAGGGCTATATCGGGCAATTGTGCAAATTCAAAGCCGCGAAAGAAATTCTTCCAAGACTCTTCAAGCTGGTCGGGTTGTTGTTGGTAGGTCTGATAGAGCTCTTCAAGCTGCTGAACACTCATCGAATCAATAAAATGAAAGTCCTTCATACGGGATCCTGTTCCTTAAGTATTTTGCTGTGATAGTAAAACTTTTCTGCCAAATTGGGTATCAATTTAGACTCTATGCATAGCATTAAGTATAGGCTTCTACTCGCAGATTTCAATTTTGCTGCACTTTGAAGTAAAACTCAAACCAAGCTCGAGTCGAGTGTAGAATAGTCAAACTCCAAAGAGACCCTACAAAGAACTAGATCAAAGAGCTCGCGATGACTTTACTTTATTATGCAATCGTTTTTCATTTACAATAGAGTAAGAAACGGGACACCATCATGAACGCACAGCTTGAAGTTTGTTTTCTTTTATTTTTCATTTTTCAGATAAAGCACTTTATCGCTGATTACCCGTTGCAAGTTAGCTATATGATTTTTCGCAAAACCAGTGACAATTGGGATTTTTTTCTGCCCTTGCTCGCCCATGCATCAGTACATGCAAGTTTTACACTTGTGATTTGTCTGGTCTTTGCTCCACAGTTTTGGTGGTTGAGCTTTTTAGACCTTGCCGTTCACTTTACCATGGACCGAATTAAGAGCTCACCTCGTTACTTAGGAAGATTCAATGACTTAAACAAACCCTATTACTGGTGGTGTTTGGGACTCGATCAAATGGTTCACCATATGACTCACTATGTGATTGTTTGGTACATCGTAACTCGAGCTTACGCTCCATAGAGGAATTCATGGCAGAAAAACCTCCCTCTGGGCCAATACAACTGCAAAAAGGTGACTTGCTCTTTGACGATGGAGCAGAGTCAAACGCTATGTATGTGGTCAAAACAGGTTGCATCGCCATTGTAAAGAAAAAAGGCAAATCTGAAATTGAACTCGCCAGAATCATGCCCGGTCAACTCTTTGGAGAAATGGCTTTTTTTGACAACAAACCACGCTCTGCTGGAGCACGTGCCGTGCAAAAAAGCATAGTCGTCGCTCTACCATTTGTTGCATTGCACGCCCAATTTCGCAAGTTCCCCGAATGGTTAAAAGCCATGGTCAAAACCGTGAATGATAATTTGCGAGCCGCTAACAAACGTATTAAAACTCTTGAGCAGACTCCCGATGGAGAAGCACAAAAATTTCCTCCACATACGATCACTCGCTTGTGCGGAATCTTTGGCCTAACCGTCCACAAATATGCAGATAAAGAGGGCGATAATCTAAAACTCAATTGGAATACCTTACGCAAATACACGATTCAAATCTTTCAAGAGCCTACACACAAGATGGAAACCTTAATGGAGATCTTTGTCGATCAAGGAATAATGGAAATTGAAAAACTGGGAGAAGGACAAAGAAACCTGCATGTTTTCGACAACAATAAAGTTTTAAAATTTACTGAATTTTACAATGCCTATCTCTTTATGAAAGAAGAAAAGCGGGTTACTATAGAACGACGTGAGATTCCGATTTTAAAGGCGATGATTTTTTATGGTGAAAAATCAGAGCCCAATAAGGATGGTTTTGTAAAGATTTATATTGATCAAATTCGTAAAACCAGCGTGACCGACCTTGATTATCTGGTAGAAGTAACAGACTACGATAGTTTGATTGCCAAAAACATATGTACCGAAAAGCTCCAAGAAAAAGAGGGCGTGAGCGTCGAATTTGATATGGCACGCATCAAAGAAATTCTACCCTATTGGGAACTTCTCTTTGCCATCGAAGATAAAGATAGAAAGTAAAATCAATCTAATCGCAGATGAACAAACTTCAAATAGCGAAATTCGGGCCGTATATGCAAATAAGGATGATCAAAGCCCTGAGAGCAAAATTGCAAAACCTGGGCACGTCGGCGTGCTTTCGATAGAGACAAAGTAATGATTTCTTCAAAATCAGAAAATGAAATATGACTCGAACAAGAGCTTAAAAAGAGATGTTCTTTGCAAAGCTTAGCAGCTGCTGAAAAAATCTCTATGTATTTTTCCGTCGCAGCCCGTTTCTGGCTTTCTGATTTTGCCATTGAAGGCGGGTCACAAATCACTAAGTCCCACTTGGTCTTTTCTTTGGCAAGATATTCATAAATATCTGTAGATACGACTTCGTGAATACCAGAAAAATGATTGCTGCGCCAATTCTCCTCTGCTCTCTCCAAAGCAGCAGCAGACAAATCTAGGCTCTGCACTCTGTCGGCCCCCCCCGCTCCAGCATAAATCGAAAAACCACCGGTATAGCTAAATAGGTTTAGAACCGATCGGCCCTTTGAAAAAGCTGAAACATATCGCCGGTTTTCTCTTTGATCGAGAAAAAAACCTGTTTTTTGCCCATCTATGCAATCCACTAAAAAATGATAGCCATTTTCGAATATCGGGATTCGCTGAAAATCGGCTGCAACGCCCCAAGATCTTGAGACAAAGCCAGAAGTTTTTCGAGGTTTTAAATAGACCGATTGAATCTCAGGTTTTGCCAATAAAAAATCAGCCACCAAATCTAAATCCCAAAACTCGAGCATAGAGTCGCCATCCACTTGCAAGACCGCTACAGAATTATAGATATCGCAAATCAAGCCAGCAAGCTGATCTCCCTCTCCATGAAACAAACGATATGCATTGTTGTTTGCACGTCGAAGCCCTGAACGTAAATCATAGGCTCGCTGTATCTGCGTTTCTAAAAATCGAGAATCAATAGCTTGTTTGTACAAAGACAAAACTCGAAAGCGCAGAGGGCTTTTCGGGTCATAGATTCCCCAAGCGAGAAAGTCTTTTTTTGCATCATACAATGAGGCGAGTCCCACTCGTTGATCTTCTGGCTCTTTTAAGGAGTCGGCATAAATCCAAGGATCTCCTTGGAGGATTTTTTTTCTTAAATTTCTTGTAAGATAAAGCTTCATTGAAAACGGAGAGGCTTTTTGGGCGAATCCAGACTTGTATCACCAATTACATGAACCCTCAATGCATTGGTCTTAGCTTGACCGCTGACCGGAAAGCCAAGGGTTAAGATCACTCGATCTCCCTTCTCAGCCAATCCATAGTTTAACAAATAAGACTCAACTTGAGTCATTGCTTCGGTCGCATCTTGATAAGGCTTAATCTTTACAGTTTGAATTCCCCATACGACTTCAAGACGATTAAGAGTTTCTTCAATATGAGTGGCTCCGATGATTTTCGCTTTAGGCCGTATCGAGGCAATCATACTCGCCGTTTTGCCCGTCGTAGTAAGACAAACAATGATTTTAGCATCTAATTTGTCAGCAGTAAGGCAGGCACTTTCTGCAATGCCACGAGCAATGGTCGAAAACTTTTGTCGGGTTCGATATCTGTAGTAATCTAAGTCGGTGTTCTCAACCTCTAAAGCAATGTCATGAAAGGTCTTTATACATTCAGAGGGATACTTACCCGTAGCTGTCTCGGCAGAGAGCATCAATGCATCCGTTCCATCTAAGATCGCATTGGCCACATCGGTAACCTCTGCCCGAGTAGGTCTTGGGTTTTGAATCATACTTTCAAGCATTTGCGTAGCCGTAATGACCGGAACTGCATGCTTATTGCACATACGGATGATTCTTTTTTGCAAACCAGGTAAAAAGCTCTGACCCACCTCAATGGCCAAATCTCCACGAGCGACCATCACGGCATCACTATTTTGCACAACTGCCTCAAGGTGTTCAATTGCCTCTAACATTTCAATTTTTGCAACAGTACGTGCGATAGGATACTTTTCATTTACGATCTCTCTTAAGCGAAACATGTCTTCAGGGCGTCGAACAAAACTCAATGCCACATAATCGACTTTTTGCTGTAAACCAAAATCAAGGTCACGTAAATCCTTAGGAGTCAAACAATCTACCGTAAGGTTTACACCTGGTATGTTCATCCCCTTACGGTTTTTAAGAGTACCACCATATACAACTTCACACTCCACTTCTGATTCTTCATCTGTAGCAATCACTTTCAGCTCCATCAGACCATCATCCAACAGAATTTTAGTCCCCGACTTTACATCTTTTGGGAGTTGATGAAAATCAGTAGGAATGATGTTTGCTTCGCCCATTTCTGCTTTGGTTGATAAAATGACTCTATCTTTTTCTTTCAGCAGCATTTCACCACCTGTCAGCTGGCCAACACGAATTTTAGGACCTTGTAAGTCTTGTAGAATGGCTACTGGACAAGAGAGTTCTTGTGAAAGCTCACGAATGTTCTTAATGACCTCCTCATGCTGAGCATGTTCACCATGAGAAAAATTGAGACGAGCGACATTCATTCCCGCTTTCATTAGATTAGCCAATGCTTCTTTATTATTTGTACTCGGACCAATGGTTGCAACAACCTTCACTCTTCGATGGGCCAACATGGGAACACTCCTGCAGCTTATGATTTTTTCGTGCGATTGGCGATCTCTTCCAATTCACGCTGATGTCTTGCTTGCATGGTTTTTATAGTCTGTCTGTGCTCTTTTTGCAATTCGTTGATTTTAGCTTTGTTGGCAATGCTCTGTTCTTCGACCTGCGCGTTGAATTGCCTTTTTAAAGCATCTACCTGATGACTCATACGTCGGTCAGCACCCCGTTTTTCGCGAAGCAGCTTGTCTTGGAGCTCGTTTAGCTTTTTTTGGTTTTCATTTTTTAGCATTTCAATCTCTGAGTCTTTCTTTTCTACAACTTCTGCGATTCTTTTTTGCAGACTTGAAACTGCATTTTTGCTCTCTTTCTCCATACTGTCTCGAATCTGTTTCTTTTCAATCTCTTCATCTTGCTTGATGCCATCTAGACGATCTTTGTAGTAGTTCTTAATGGTCTCTTCTTCACGCAAACTCGCCTGCTTAATATTTTTTACCCTTTTATCAGCTTGCTTAATGGTCTGACTGGTTTTGAATTCATTTAAAACTTTTTCTTCTTCAAGATGTTTTTTGTGATTTTCTTTCAATCGAGCGACATTGCTCTGATAGAACTTTACCGTATCATCAAAATGATCTGTCATTTCAGCATGTACTTTTTTCATGGTTTTTGTATGATCATTCATAATATCTTCACGTTGCATCTCAGATCTTAACTGTAAATTTTCATTGCTCTCGCGCATTTGCGCTCGCAGATTGTCTTGCGCAATCTTATTAAAAGTTCTTTCACGTATCTTTTCGGCTTGGTTTTTTCGTTTTACCTCTTCAACATATGTATTCATTTTATCGAGCCGACCCTGTACTCGATCTTGTACATATTCTCTATAATCTTCATTGGCCTTCTCGTTATTTTCTTTATAATCCTTAAGAGCTCTACCATATTTATCTTTTATACGGTTTAATCCGTTTGACTTGGCTTCTTGTTGTGCTGTGAGAACCTCGTCAAAAAAAGCGCGTTCACGACTAACGGTATCTCTTAAATTTTCATTCAATCGCCTTTTTTCATTGGTGAATTTTTCTTTCCACAAAGTATTTTCATTTGCTCTTGCTTCTTTTTCAAACCTCAATCTTCTCTCTAAACCATCTACTCTATCTGTGTGGGCTTCATCTATGACTTCAAACTCATCTTGCTTTTTTTCTAAAATTCGTTTTCGAATATTTTTGATTGCTTCATCTTGTTTTTGACTCTGCAGCTCAGCATAATCTGAAAATTCATTATTTTTTTTATCAATTTGATTTGCATAATTTTGTTCACGAGCCTCTGCTTGTTGTCTTGCAATTTGCTTGGTTTTTTTGACTTCTCCTCTAGAGGTATCCAAGACAGTCTTCATCTTGGTTTCATAGTCTTCACTTTGATTTTTTAGCTTTTTCCGATGAGCTTCATTGACTCGCTTGATTTCATTTTGAAAATAGCGATCTCTCTCTGTTAAGGATTGATTTGATTCTTTTACAATACCTCGAATCTTTTCTTGGTTGGCTTTTTGAATATTTCGAACTTCTTCTGTATGCTTTTTTTGAAGCCCTGCGATTTCTCTGCGATGACGCTTTTCTTTCAAAGCCAATTGCTTAGAATACTCTTCATTTTTTTCTCTTTGAAGATTACGTCTCTCTACATGTGTTGCTGAATCAACAGCCATCTAGCCCTCCTCCATGAGTGCCATATAAAGATAGAATAACATAAACCACTCATATTGTATTGTAACAATACAATCTAGACAGGCTTCTGCACTTTTAGAGAGATAAAATACTAGTATTAAGTCTAAGTTCTGAAAGCTTCTTAAAGTAATCCACCTGAAGATCGAGATAGTCAAACTCATCTAAAGTATAGGATGAAAACTCGGTAAAAACCTGATCTTGAGTTTTTATCAATTTAAGAATTTGCAACCATCTCAAGGCCTGTAGCTTATCTTCTTTTGTAGGAATACAATTTTTTTTGGTAATCTCGATGTACTTCCAAAATTGATTTTTGCTTTTGTTACAAGCAACTTGAAGCAATTCAGAAAAACGACGACTCGGTAAATAGAAAATTTGAATCTTTTTATCAAAAAAAGAATGCGTTTCTTTGATTTTTCTTAAGCTGTAGGCTCTATCCTTCCATTCTGAAACAACTAAAATCTGAAACTTGGCATCTTCTGAACCAATCCAGGGAAAAGAATCTTTTATCGCAGGAAGTTTTTGCTTCTCAAAAGAAAGTGAATCTTGCCACTCAAAACTGCCTTTCGACCAAAGATCAAACAGGTATTGTTCTTTAGCTCGAGTCCATTGTTCATTGCTATGATTTTTAGGTAGAAGCCTACGGATTGATTCTAGCAGACTATCTGGTGTTTTACCCAATTTGCTTGCTTGCCATTTTAGAGATAAACTTTTTAATCGCTGAAGAGCTGATTCAAAACTCTCTTGTTTTTGAAAGTCAAAGCCTTGGCCATTCCATTTTAAATCATAAGTTCTCTGGTATTGAGAAAAGAAAAAATAAATTAAAAAACTACTGATCAAAAGACCAAGAGAAAAGAAAACTCTCATACATTGAGTTTACAAAAAAAATGAACTATTCCAAATGGTTTTTTTTGCGAAAAAGCTTGCGATAGTATTGGTTTTCTTTTTGCCTTCGCATTAGCCATGCTTTTCTTTTTTCTTCTTTTTCTCTTTGAGAAGCAACTCTTCGGTTCATTCTCTCTTGATAGAACTCTTGTGATTGATAAATCGCATAAGACCAAATCTTATGAAAACGAGATGCCTCTTTATGAAACTCTTCTTTGCTTTTCGAATAAAGTGATGCCCACCGATACAGATGATCTTCTAAATCTATGGCCTTGGGTATTCCTGAAACTGCAATCCCCGTTTCGGGGTCCACTGGTCCAATCCAGTTTTCAAAACCTTGAGGCAGAGTCAAAGCCCGAATCTCTCCTTTGGGATATATTTTATGATTTCCCAATAGGTTGCGAAACCAAACCTTGGAGCCCTCCAAGGTTTGG
>CAZZCP010000016.1:0-37922 GCA_964653235.1 uncultured Pseudobdellovibrionaceae bacterium
GTCCCAACCGATAGAGACCAAGTCTCGGCACATCACCTCGCCTGCAGCGGCAGGATTGAAATTGTCTAAGAGCAGCTGTATATATTCTTCGAGCTTTTCTTCTTTGACCAAGAACTCATTGAATCTTTTGATCGGCATATTGGTGATGGTAAAGAGATGGTTGAATTCAATTCCTAAATCTTCTTTGAGGCGAACTTTATAGTCAGCTTCAAGACCCGCTTGTGCCGGAGGAAGATAAGCTCCCACTGGGTTGTAGACCAAATTCAAAGTAAGCCCGCTACCTGTTTTGCCATAGCCCAAGGCATTGAGCTGCTCAAGACCATCAATGCTTTTACCAAAAACCCCGCGTCCTCTTTGTTTGTCGACATTGTCTTTGCTATAGCACGGAAGAGATGCCACCACTTCGACTTTGTGGTCGGCCAAAAACTGCGCTGTATCTTCTTGTCCAGGTAGTGTGAGCACTGTCAGATTACAACGATCGATCACCTTTAGGCGCATCTGCGTAAGTTCGCTCACAAAATAACGAAAGTTGGGATTGAGCTCAGGAGCTCCGCCGGTAATATCGACGGTATCGATTGTGGTGTTTTCTTGCAAAAGCTCAAGCAGACGCTTTACAGTTTTAAAGCTCATATTTTCTGTTCTTAAGGGGCTCGATTCTACATGACAATGATGGCAAGCTTGATTGCAGAGCTTACCGATATTGACCTGCAAGGTTTTAAGTTTTCTTCGACTCAAATCTACTGAGCTATCTTCAATTTTATTCGCAAATGCAATCATCTCTTACCCCTCAAAAACGATACAAAGAATCAAAAAATTTTGAATTTTGATAGCTTTGAAAATACTTGGATTCTAAGATTCCCCAACTCACAAAAACAAAATGTCTTGAAAAAACAGAATGATAATAGGCATTGGGTCTAAGAAATGCAAAGGGATCTACAAAATCGACCTTCTGTTGCAATTTTTTATAGTCTTCTTGGCTTGGCACATGCAGATAGACATATTTTACATGTTTTGCCATTTGCTCGATGCTAGTTTCTAAGCCTTTCTCTTTGATGTATTGCAAAACCGAATTGCAGATGGCTAGATCCCATATGCGATTGCCCCATTTGTAATCTTCAATGGCTGTGTTTTGCAAGTTCCAGCTTTGCGCCCAAGATTTCGCTTTAAGACGCTCGTAAGCAAAATAAGAGATATCGATGCCGTCAATTTTGCTTGGTTTTAAAAGCTTTTGGGTTTGGTACAAAAGCGCACCTTTGCCAAAACCCAAATCGATGAGTGAGTCGATTTCAATATTTTGTAGATCCAATTGAGCTTTGAGGTATTTGGCATGATCACGGGCATTGTAGTCGCCATCAATGCAAGACTCTTCATCGTAGATTTGATCAAAATAGGTCTTCTCAAAAACGCTATGCATTATATGTTTTCCTTCTTATTTGTTAAAGACTAAGTTACTCGATTCATTCAAGCAATTTTTCATTGGGGGAATGAAATGAAAGCCATCTTTATATTGCTCTTAATGGGCTCACTGACACATGCAAGCGAAATTCTCGAAGGTATCGCCGTCTTCAATCGCGGCTATCTCAATTGCGAAGTCGAAAACCTCAGCGAAGATGACATTTGGGTTCGCTATGTCGACTACCGCTTTGAATGCAATGGCTACACCTACACCCAAAGCTATCGCTGCAGCCGCAATTGCAATATCGCGTCTGGCAGAATGAATTTGTTTGGCGGACCCGACATTCGCAATTGTTTGCTGCGAGAGCCCGAGTGTGATGTCAGCTACCAGCACTGAAATTCTTAAACTGCTCCCTTTTATTTCACTTCGGATGTCCGTCCGAGAGCATATAAGTGTTTAAGATGTTTCGTGTATCTTGTCCGAGAGTCTGAAGATTTTGGGGCATTCTCGGACATATATCTTAGGTCATTGAAATTAAAAAAAGTCTGGTGAAAAAAGTGAAACAAAGGGGAGCAACTAAGGGAGAACAAAAGCAGCCCACTTGGATTTCTAATTTGATGCGGGAGTATTTTTAAGTTTTGATTTCTGGGTATTGCTTTTAGAGGCAAAACTTTTGATCTTGCCCCTCCCAGCCCACTGCCCGCGAAGCTCTGCGGCGAGATCATGCGCAGAGTTTATCTTTAGAACCACTGCCTACAAATAAATCAACAACAAGAAGCCCCTTCTTCAGAGCCTGCCTCAGCCGCTGAGGCAATCGTTGTTGAAAAAGGCATATTGGTGCCGCAGCCTTCAAAGATGCCGTAGTGGGTTGAAAAATGGCCGAAAAAATCAGAGTGCTTTTGAAAGCGAGTGGCATTCAATATTAAGTAGCTATTGCCGCAGACCGGGTAGATTCGATCGGTCTCAAAAATATGTCCATTGTCTAAAACAAATTTGTCTTTGTCTTCCAGCAAAGTCCCTTTGTAGCGAACGGCCTGGCCATAGTCTTCACAATCTGATTCGAGTCGATCTTCTTTGAACAAGCGATAGGTCACAGAGAAAAACTTTAATTTGCCAAGGCGCTCTTTGAGCTTTGGATTTTCAATGCTGATTTCGCTCGACTCCACCAAACGCGGATCGATAAAACCCACTTCTTTGGCAAGACTTAAAAAATCATTCCAGTAGAGAGCCCCGCTCAAGCACTCGCCATAGAGAACCTCATCTTTTTGCAGCTCTTCAGGCACGCGGCGATCGCAATAGACATCTGAAAAATACATCTCTCCGCCCTGCTTTAAAATTCGATAGGCATCGGCCAAAACTTGCTTCTTATCGGTAGCAAGATTGATCACACAATTTGAAATGATCAAATCAAAAGAATTGGAGGCCAAATCTAATTCGGCCATTTTTTCAATATTGCCTTTTAAAAAGCGAACATTGCTCTGTTCGTAGCCAAAAGCATCTTTGTGAAAATCGAGGTGACGATTGGCAACTTCGAGCTGCTCATCGGTCATATCAACACCTGTCACACTGCCCTTTTCGCCAACAAGTTGCGCGAGCAAATAACAATCTCTGCCCGAGCCCGAACCCAAGTCTAAAACATTTAAACCTTCAAGCTCGGTGGGTACAACCAAGCCGCAACCATATTACTTTTGCATCACTTCATCATGAATTTTACCAAGAGCTGCCTTAACATGCTCGGGATAGTTGGGCACCTTACAACAGGCATTGGTTTGCAAATCTTCGTTGGTTTTGAGAGTTTTTCCATAGTATTCTTGAACAGACTCATGAGTAGGCATGTTAAGCTCCGTATTGTTTTTTTATGTTTTTCACAAATTCTTCGATTTCATCTCGTACCTTGCGATACACATTTTTGATGCTCTCTTCGGTCTCAAGCTTTTCTGCAAGTTTTGGCGGATCGGCAAAGGATTTGTGCAGCCGCATTACATTACCAGGATATATGGGGCAGTTTTGTGAAGCATGATCACAAACTGTAACCACCAAATCCATAGATATATCATCCAAATCAGCAAGATTTTTTGAATGCTGCCCTGAAATATCAATTCCTTTCTCTTTCATCACCTCAACAGCAATTTTATTGAGATGAGAGCTAGAGATTCCCGCTGAATAAATTTTGTGCTCGGGCATTAGATTTCGCGCAAAGCCCTCAGCCATTTGACTGCGGCACGAGTTACCAGTACAGAGAAACAAAACATTCATGTTATAGACAATGCTATAGATTTGATCAAAGAGCAAAAAAATTGAATTTGAAAAAAGGATTTACATGCCGCGCTTAGTACTTTTGAGACACGGTCAGAGCATTTGGAACAAAGAAAATCGTTTTACTGGCTGGCAAGACGTTGATTTGAGTGAAAAAGGCATCTCTGAGGCGCTTGATGCGGGCAAAATGTTGCGACAAAAAGGCTATCGCTTTGATAAAATGCATACTTCTTTTTTGATGCGGGCAATCTTAACCGGAGATCTAGTTTTAAAAGAGCTGGGCCAATTGTGGATACCGGTCGAGAAATCATGGCGCTTGAATGAGAGACACTATGGCGGCTTGACCGGCTTAAATAAAAGCGAAACCAAAGAAAAATATGGCGAAGAACAAGTGCATATTTGGCGACGCAGTTATGCGACTCCCCCTCCACAGTTAGAGAAAGATAATAAAGAGAATCCAAGTTATGAAGATAAATACTGGAATCTTACAGAAGATGAAAAACCCATGGGTGAGTCTTTAAAAATGACCCTAGAGAGAGTCTTGCCCTATTGGAACAATAAGATTTGGCCCGATTTAAAAAAAGACAAAAAGCTTTTGGTCGCAGCTCATGGCAACAGTGTGCGTGCAATCCTAAAACATATTGCAGGTATCAGCGATGAGGAAATCACCGGCCTTGAAATCCCCACCGCTGTACCCGTCGTGGTGGAACTGGACGAAAACTTCGCCTTTAAAGAATACTACTTTCTTGAGAACTAGAACCACGGCTGCCTCTCAAGATTTTGCTTCTTCACAATATCAACTTCTTCCCTTTTGCCGGGCTCAATTTGCCGGTAGAGCTTCGGCGGCCAGGGAATATTCTTAAGCCAGATCCAAGGCTTTGCGCAGAATGCAACAAGGCGCTTGGAAGTTTTTAAGACAACAATGGCTGGACTTCTCCATTGAAGTCTTTGTGTTAAATGCAACACAAATTCCTCCCTTTTTGGAATGATAAAATTTAATTTTTAGGATTCAGTAGTGAGTCTGCTTAGCAGCCAAAATCGGTAGAGGTCACAGAGTCAACTCGTACTAATGATTTTTGAATATTTGGTTTTAGAATCATCGTTGACCTCCTTTACGTTTGATTTTTATATCGTCTTTTAAGTTCGAAAAAAATTCAAGACTTTTTTTCTTTCTAAACGAAAGCAAATAAAGGCTTTCTTATTTTATCATTGATGCCAGTTTTTGAATGGCATCTATATCCATTCGATAGGGCAGCCAAGCTTGATTGTGAAAGCTGCCAATTTCATGATAGAACTCGCGAGCCATCATATTCCAATCTAATACAGACCACTCCATGCGGCCGCAATCTTTTTCAATGGCTATCTTGGCGAGCTCTTTTAAAAGTGCAATTCCAAGACCTTTGCCTCGAGCTTGCGGGCGAACAAAAAGATCTTCAAGATAAATTCCGGGCTTTCCTAGCCAAGTTGAAAAATTATAAAAATACAAAGCAAAGCTCTGGCCCGCACCATCGATTTCGCCAATCAAAGTATAAAAAACTGGATTTGGAGAAAAACCATATTCTAAGAGCTGCTCTTCGGTCGCAACCGCGGCTTCAGGTTCTTTTTCGTATTCGGCAAGTTCTCGAATGAGTTCTAAAATCAGAGGAACATCTTCTCTGGTGGCTTCACGAACAAGAACTTCAGACATTATTGCAAGCTCACTTCAAAAGGAAACTCAGTTTGTTCGATCAAAATCTCTTTCATCTCTTTGTACCAAACCCGAGATTTGTTGTCCCAGCGAAAGCCCATATTTTTGGCCTTGTCTTTTTCTTCAAAACTTACCTTGGCCACTAATTTTCTTACCGGTGATTCTTGAAGGCGCAGAATTTCATCAATGGGATAGTTTTTAAAGACTTCCATCATCGTCATCACATCAAAGAGAGCTCGATGCGGAAAGGGATTGATAAATTTGTGTTCACAAGCCAAATAGGTCAATTTTTTTGAACCAATTGTAGATGGGTAAGGAATATCGTGAACCGTATCAATCCAAGAGTAATCCGATGGCTTGTCATGTCTTTTCAAAGCTGCATATAAAAAGCCGCGATCAAAACTGGCATTGTGAGCTACTAAAAAATCGGCATGTACAGCCAGTCGGTCCATTTCGATCAGAGCATCCAGCTCACTCACGCCGAACTTTTCTAAATCGGAGTTTTGAATTCCCGTGAATCTTTCAATCTCAGCAGGTACAGTCATAGGAGAAATATCTAGCAAATGACTCATCATATGCACGGGCCTTTGTTCTTCTACATCCCAAAGCACACAAGCCATTTCGATAATGCGATCTTTGGCTGCATCAAGCCCGGTTGTTTCTAAATCAATTCCAAGAACATTCATGATGCTTGTTTTAGCAAAGCCTCTTTAAAGAAGAAAGCGCAATTTTTCTTCCTCCGAAGGTATATGGCATTGATCTCGCCTGCCAAAAAGCAGATATCGATTACTAGCAATCATACGATAGAAAAAGTCGCGCAAAAAACTAGGCAACAGCATAGCTAGTGAGGAGAACAGCCGCCAAAATGCTCCACAGAAAGCCAAAGACTTCAATGCTGCAGTGGAGCGAAAATAAAGCCGATCATCGACCTTGAGAACCACCGTATCTAGATCTTGACGCAATTTTTCATCAAGCTCTTGCGCCGCAGTTTCACCCTGAAGAGCCGAAAAGACTAAATCTTCAGCATCACTGTGCTTCAAAAGATACTGAACCAGACCTGAACAAAGCATGCAATGTCCGTCATAAAACAAGATCGCAGCCATAATTGATTCTATTTTAAAGACAGAATGTATTCAATCGAATAGACTGATAGACCAAAAAAGGAGGGCATGGATGATCATATCTCAATCTAGCATCGAAAAAGTTTTAGAGGCTGGCCTAGAAAAAGGCGCCGACTTTGCCGAGATCTTTGTTGAAGATACATATATTAGTTCGCTTTCATTGGCCGACTCTCAACTCGACTCTGCCACTGTAGGTAAAAATCTTGGCGCAGGAATTCGCTTGTTCTATGGTAAAGAGGTTATTTATGTAATCAGCAATGACCTTAGCGAAGAGGCTCTATTGCATGCGGCAAGAACTGCAGCACAAGCCGGTAGCTCAAGCAACAGACAGGGCTTACATACTTTAAAGACAGCAAGCATCAACAGTATTCACCCTTATGGCAAAATGCCTTGGGAGACAGACAAGCAACAAAAATTTGAATTCTTGCAAAGAGCTGATAAAGCAGCAAGAGCAGAGGGCTCTGAGATTTCGCAAGTAATTGCTAGCCTAAGTGAAAAAGTTCAAAATGTTCTGATTGCCAACTCAAAAGGTCTTTTGGTCGAAGACCAAAGAGCTTACTCTCGCTTTAGCGTCAGCAGTATTGCCGAAAAAGACAATCAAAGAGAAACCGGATCAGATAAAATGGGTACTCTAGGTACCGGAGAATTTTTTAAGTCTCTGCCCATTGAGAAAATGGCAAAAGAGTCGGCCAGACAAGCCAAGACCATGTTAAAAGCAAGCTTTGCACCCGCTGGAAAAATGCCAGTACTGATTGCCAATGCCTTTGGTGGAGTGATTTTTCATGAGGCCTGCGGCCATGGTTTAGAGACAACTGCGGTTGCAAAAAATGCTTCGGTTTTTTGCGGCAAAATGGGAGAAAAAGTGGCCGGTGAAGAGGTGACTGCAATTGATGACGGTACCATTCCAAGTGCCTATGGATCACTCAACATTGATGATGAAGGTATGCCGACACAAAAAACCACATTGATAGAAAATGGAATTTTAAAAAGTTATATCGTCGATCAAATGGGCGGAATCAAAACAGGATACGCGCCCACTGGCAGTGGAAGGCGTGAATCTTACAAATATGCACCCACATCGAGAATGCGAAACACCTATATCGCCGCTGGAAAGCATGAATTTGATGAGATGGTCAAAGGTATCGACAATGGCTTGTATGCAAAAAAACTGGGCGGTGGCTCGGTAACACCAGGAACGGGAGATTACAATTTTGCTGTCACCGAAGCTTATATGATTCGAAATGGCGAAATCCAAGAGCCGGTCAAGGGAGCCAGCTTGATTGGCCGCGGAATTGAAACCCTCAGCAATATTACAAAAGTAGGAAAAGACCTTGAACTATCTGATGGCATCTGCGGCTCTGTCAGTGGCGGAGTTCCAGTGACAGTTGGGCAACCTGCCATCTTAGTTTCGGAGTTAACTGTGGGAGGCCGTTCATGAATCTCAAAGAAATCAAAGATCGCTATTTTGCCAAGGCACAAGAGATCGGTGTTGAACTAGAAATTCTTTTTCAAAGCGGAAGTAGTTTTTCAACCAGCTATCTAAAAGGCGAACGACAAGACTATCAGTTTTCTCAAACTCAATCTTTAGGTTTTCGCATGATTCAAGATGATTCTGAAAGCTGCAGTTTCTCTGAAAGCTTAAAAGAAAAAGATCTCGACATAGCATTTGAAGAAGCCAAGCAGCTTTTACCAATGATGAAAAAGACCTATAAGCCTAGATTGATGCAGAAAAAAGAAACCACTGATATGCCCTTTCTCTACAATGATAGGCAAAAAGACTATCCTGTGAATGATAAAATGCAAGCTGCAAAAGATCTAGAAGCCGCGGCCACCGGTACAGACGAGAGAATTCAAAGTGTTCCCTACTCTGGCTACGGTGATTTTGATGGTAGTTTTCATATTTTAAATACAAATGGAGTTGAGCTCTCCTACAAAAGAAATGGCTGCTATGTTTATGCCTATCCTCTTGCTAGCGAAAAAGAGGAGAACCGAATGGCGGTTGAAGTTCAAGTGGCTCGCGATCTGAAAGATCTCGATGCCAAAGCCACTGCCGAAAAGGCCGCAAAGAAAGCTTTGGGCAGACTGGGGGCACAAACTCCAAAATCAGGAAACTATCCCGTGGTGCTTGACCGCAATCAAGCCAGTAGCTTGATTGGCTTTCTAGCAGGATCCTTCTCAGCAGAAAGTTTAGATAAGGGACTCTCTTTACTTAAAAACAAAAAGGGCCAAAAAGTTATTTCTGAACTGATTGAGATTACCGATGACCCCTTTCGTGAAGACTCCGATTACTCAAGACCATTTGATGATGAGGGTGCACCCTCGCAAAAAACAAGCTTAGTAAAAGCCGGAGTAATTGAAAACTACATTACCAATTTGGTCTATGCTGAAAAAATGAATCTCCCACATACCGCCAATGCCTCACGCTCAACCAAAAGCAATTTAGGAATCTCAACCAGTAATTTTGTAGTCAGCAATGGCAATGAAAGTCTTGAAGATTTGTTATCAAAGTACCCTGAGCTTATCTATATTGATGATCTCAATGGCTTGCATGCAGGTTACAATTCGATTTCAGGCGATTTTTCTTTAGAGGCAGAAGGTGCTCTTTATAAAAATGGCAAGAAAGAATGCTCACTTGGCAATTTTGTTCTGTCTGGAAATCTTCTAGAAATGCTAGCCAATGTAGAAGCTCTGGCTGATGATGGTCGCTATGAAAACTCATCGGTTATTGCTCCTAGTATATTGGTCTCTAGTATGTCTATAGCCGGAAGCTAAGACCATAGTCTGGGGCCAGTTTTCAGGTTCCAGCCTGGTGCCCTTTGGACCTCTCGCATAGACTAAAGCAATGAAGATTTGCCTACTAATTACGCTAATTTCCTTTTCCATCGGCGGGCTTCTTGCTTTTGAGATGCCTTATCCGGTATATTTTCCCATTGGTTTTTTTGCCTTGGTTTTGGCTGCTCTTTTTATGCCCTTTCTAATGAATCACTTTTGGGATAGACATTTTGGTAAGATTTTAGTGCGAAAGCAGTTTCATAAAATCATGCAAAAAGATCTACTCAAGGTCGATCAAAAGATCCATGAGGTTCGCAAATCACTGCTTCAATACAAATTGAGCAATGATTATCATTTTATTCAAAATCAAAGAGTCGATGACTCCAATGAGTATTGTCGCTTTGTTGAAATGACATCAAAGGATCCTCAACTGAATTTATTGTTTGAAAAAATGGGACCGAGCACTAAAAAGAGATTGATTCTTTCACGCATGCAGCAAGATGAAGCTCTGTTTTTACACTTTCCAGACTCTGTGGACACTGCCATTGCCAAAAATGTGATGCCCAATACCGACTACATTCCTGCAGCATGGATTCCAGCCGCAGCTGATATGCGGCCTATTTTACAATGGATTCAAGAAAACTACCAAGAAGTGTGGCTCTATGGCCCCAAAGAGGAGAAAAAGTATTGGTACGGAATCCGCTCTAGCCTGAACTTTACCAGCCAAGATTTGCTAGGTATAAAATCACAGCTCTAATTGTCTTAAATTGCCACAATCAGAAATGCAATAACATCGTAAATATCTAATTTTACTATATTTTTACATCTTCAAAAATTTATCTTTTTCTCAAAAAAAGCCGATAAGAACTAGTATGAACTACCGACAGAAACAATACGCCCTATGGGCAGTAGTAGTGGGTTCATTGCTAATATTATTTCAAAATTTTCGTTGGATGAGTCCGTCCAAGATACCAGAAGCATTGCCTGAAATTCATAAAACGAAAAAAATAGATAAAAACAACAAGAGCAAATCGAGCGAAATTGATTGGAGCATTCCTCATCAGTACTACCAAGAGAATCAAGGCCAAAAGCACCATCAGCATGAAACGATTCAGGCTCTCAACTCTCCCAAAGACTTTGTTGAAGAAAAAAGAGATCAAATGCGTCTCTACAAAGAACTCAGATCTGCTCTTCAGGTTCAAAAAAGAATCTCTGCTGAGTGCCTAGGTAAAGACTGCCAAGCATCTGCAGACAAAACAAATCAGAGTCCAGTAGAAGTCAAATTAGACCCCTTAGGTACTGATAGTGGAATCAGTTACAAAGGATTTTGTGATGCCGATTTAAAAATGAATCCCTATCAACAACAAATGACTTTGAGTATTTCTAAAAAACTGACAGATAATGTAAATATGCAGATGCACTTTGAATCGCGCGATAACTCTAGCTTAATCAAGATAAACAGAGATTGGTAAGCTCAAACTACTCAATCGGTAAAAAACTCTAAACTTTGCGGCAGTACTTCAATATCAACATAAGGAGTGAGGTAAACTTCTCCATCCATTTCACAAATCGGTTGGCCAGTATTTTCAACCTCTAAACGAGCTTTTTTGGCGGAGTAGTTTTGTACAAAAGGCACCTCTTCCAATTTTCCTTGATACATTTTAGGTATGTAATTGGGTACTTTGTACAAAGGAGGCTTTTCAATCACCACCAATTGCAAAAGTCCATCATCAATTACAGCTTGATTGGACCAATGCATTCCGTTGCCCGAATAAGCGCCATTTAAAACGAAGGCCATTAGGCAATTCGATTTCGCGATTTCTTTGTCCTCGGTTGTGATTCGTAAATTAAAAGAATCAATATCAATTAAATTGATAGCACCCGCAATGAGATAATTCCACTGATTGGGCCAAGGAAAAGAGCGCCAAGACGCTACTTTGTCAGCAACCCTAGCGCTTAGCCCCATCGAAGAAGAATTGATTGCATAACTTGTTTGATCATCACCCCAGCTCACTTTCATCACATCGACTTTTTTTCTTCGACCTTTTTTAATTCGACGCAATTCATGCTTGAGATCGTTCTCACTGCCCAAACTTCTAGAAAAATCACAACCACTGCCCCCACTCAAGACACCAATGCGAATGCGTTTTTCAGGATCATAGGTTTGCATAATCCCGTTGACACACTCATGCAAACTGCCATCGCCACCGATTAAGATCAGTTGGTCAAAACCTTCTGCAGCTAGTTTTCGACAAAATTTTCTGGCATCCCCAGGTTCTGAGGTCACAAGAACTTCACGCTCAGAAAAAGAAGTTTCTAATTCTTTTCTGGCTGTTTGCCATACTCTTTTACCTCGCCCCTGCCCACTGTTCGGATTGATTACTATCGCTGTCTTCATAATGCCCCTTCAGATATGCAATGGATCTGTGTATCACCAACATAAAAATCTTTTTTTGCATGCACAAAATCATCAAGATCTTTGCTGAGCAACTTACACATTCCAACATATTTTTCTTTGTATGAAAAGTTCGTGCGGAGCTCGCCAACAGAAGAATGCCCTGATTTAATCTTTTCACCAGCCAAAAGTTGATTCTCTGAGATATAAGCAACAAAAACTCTAGGTATACGGCCTACACGATCGATTTTTGCCAAGACTTCTTGTCCAGGAAAGCATCCTTTTTGCAAACTAATCGCTTTGTGAAATTCTTGGATCTCCATGACCATATCATAGTTCCAGTCAGAAAAAGGCAAAAAGTGATTTCTGGTTAGGAGCCAGCGGTATTCTTTCTTCTGAATTACTTGCCCTAGCGAGCTTGAACTCAAAGAACTTGCCCCCTCTAGGTTCCAATACGGATAGGCTCCATCAGTTGAAAAGAGGTGGTACATCTCTTTATCTGAGATTCGCCACTCTACATCTTCTGCAAAAAGAGATTCTTCAAAGTAACTTTCAATGGCTCTCTTTTGCTCGCTCTCTGCATAGATTAAAAACGACTCTTCTTGTTTTTTGATAAAAAAACTAGCAATCAACTGAGCTTTTTCATTTAGAAAACAAGAGGGTCTAATTTCTGATAACTGCATATCGATCAAATTTTGCGAGCAAATCCTCTGTAGCCAATCCTGAGCATCAGCCCCAAAAACTTCAAAAAATACAATTTCTAAAGGATAACAGATCATTCTTTCAATATAAACCTAGCCAAGATTCAGAGCAACTCGTAGAATAAAAAAATGAGAATCGCATTCGGCTTTCTTGTTATTTCATGTCTTGTAATTGCCTACGAAAAACCCAGTCTTGACAAGCTTACCCAAGACTTCATTCAACTGCAAAAAGAGAATTTATCGAGAATCAATAAACTCGATCATCAGATAGAAGAAAAAGTGATCAACAAAAGCCAAGAAGTTTCCCACGAGAAACAAAAAGATAAAGAATTTATCCAAGATCTGGCCAATCTACGTAAGCTACGGATTGAGTACATCCTTAGAGAAAAACTATTTGAAGCTCTTTTACAAAAAATCAGAGCCAATTATTCACAGTGGAATCCACAAAGCATCACCAGTTTGTCTGAATTTTTGCAAAAACAACTCCAGAAAATGGCTATACAAGAAGTTGGTGCCTTTCAGAATGAATTGATCAAATTTGAAGACAACTATATACTTTTTCTTACCTATGCGGCTCAGGTAATGGGTGCTCAAGCAAGATCTGAGCTTGAAGCCTTTCAGCAACTGAAGAACTATATCGAATATTCAAGTATTCGACAGCCCAAATTGCCCGCCGATTATCTTAAGCTACAAAACTACACCAATGCTACAGTCTCTGAAAGCGTAGAGCCAAAATCCTATGATGAGCTCTCTAGAGATAAAAATTTACAAGAAAAACTGATGAAATTAGACCAAAAAGAAAAGAAAATCCCTGTTGGAACCTCAAAGACTGGCATTGCACCTGACAAAACGAAATGATTTTTGCATAATGCAGGCATGAAGGTATTTCTTTTAAATCGAATATGGTCACCTATTTTATGTGCTAGCGTCTTTGTCTGGTCATTTTTTTGCACTAGCAATGCCGCACTAACATCTTTTATTCCAGGCCTTTTTGATAAGCAGGTACTGCATTGGGCACGCTGCGTAGTACGAATTCTTGGTCTCAACTTAAAAGTCAAAGGCCTTGAGAACCTCACAGCCGAAAAAGGCACTTTATTTTTATTCAACCATGTGAGTCTTCTTGATATTCCGATTCTGTACACTGCCACCAATGTGCCCTTTCTTTTTGGTGCTAAAATTGAACTTTTTAAAATTCCTATTTTTGGATTTGTTTTACGAAAGATGGGTTATCTTCCCATTTCTCGACATGATCGTGAAAAGTCGATTCAAGTTTATAAAGAGGCCCAAGATAGGTTTGCGGCGGGTGAGTCTTTTATTTTAGCCCCTGAGGGAACTCGCCAAAAACAACTCAAGTTGGGAGAGTTTAAATCAGGCCCCTTTGTATTGGCCATCGAAGCCAAAGCTCCCATACAAGCTATTGTTTTAAAAGGACCGGAAAAAATTGTACCCAGACATAAATTGGTTCCCGATTTAACTTGGGATCGAGTGATTGAGATTGAAATTCTACCTATTGTTGAAACTTCAACTTATACGTATGAAACTCGCCATGAGCTCAAAAAAAGAGTACGGGACTCCATGTTTAAAAGCTTGGAAGGCATGAAAAAACCCGAGCCAAAAGACTCGGGCTTGAACAATGCCACATTATAAATTCTTAACTTCAGGCCATAAATTCAACACAGCCTAGTCTTCACAAGTAGTTCTACGAAAGAACTCATCACAGGCCCTTGAAACATTGTCACAATCAAAGTTTTCATAGACGGTCACATCGCTGCAATAGAGATCTGGACCTTGAGTCAAAGCAGCTGTGAATTCACCACGAAGTACTTCTTCGCCGTTCTTCGTTAATAGATACTCAATCAAATTCTCTCCTTCCTCGAGCAAAGGATCTTGAAATAGAGTATTGATCGCCAAATTAAAAGACTTTTTACTTATTCCGTTTTCTGCATCAAAGTCGGTTTTCTTTGTCTCCGTACTTCCATCAGGATGATTTGCTGTCAAAATGACTCGATCAGCATCAACTGTTTCGCTCGTTTGAAAGCGTGAAAATGCATCTGGAGTAAAAAAATTGGCCCGACATCTCTCGTAACGACTTCTCGGAAACATATTGCTCCGACATATGATTTGCACCCAACCTGATGCATATTGCCTAGTGATTTCGTTTCCTACCTCAAACCCAACATCCCCTTGGGAATAAAAAGGTAGAAAAAGAAAAAATAACAAATACTTCATAAGCCCCCCTTAGCTCATTATTAAAAACCCAAAGACTTTTTCAAGTCTTTCATTAGTTTCTTTCCTTTCTTCTCTATTTTCTTCTTCTCTTTATTTTGCTTGTTCTTTGCCTGAGACTCTACACCCTTTTGCACATTATCAATTTCTTGCTTTTTACTATTGAGCTCTTTTTCAACTCCAGAAGTTACAGATTTGAATTGCTGTTCTAGTTTGGCTTTTTGGCCCTTGATTTTATCATCAATGTAGTTTTTAAGTTTCTGCTTTGCTTTATCGATTTGCACTTGCACTTGTTGCTTTAAACCGCGCCCCAAAGCTCGACCTAAATTGGAGTCTATATCGAGATCAAACTGATCCCAGGTTCCTGATGCAGAAGCCTTGACATTGAGATTGGGCATAGATCGCACCGTAGCTTTGAGAATTTCATCTACAATCTTTTGCTTTGAACCAACATCATAGTTCACTTTATCATAAATCGAATTTAGACCAAATTGAAAGCGTCCTTCCTTCAATTTACCACTAAAACTTGCTCTACCGGTAGCTTCTTGAATGATAAAGCGCGCCTCTTTACTTTTAGAAAGCTCTAACTTACCGACAGGAAAAGAGCCTACTTGGCCCACTATATTTTGTTCAGCAACTTCTTTGGTATGATCTAAAGTGATATTTGTATTGAATGCCAAGATTTTTTGCTTCGGAAAATCTCCCTCAATTTCAATTGTCGCAGGTTTTTGAATAAACTTGGGGTTGCTGGTTACATTTAAAACTTCACCGCGTATTCTTCCGCTATACTCAGATTCATTGGGTTCAGAGCTGATCGATGCTTTCTGCAGCCAAAAGAGTGGGTAACCAACCGTGATCGGAAACTTAATGTTGACGCCATCACTTCTTTTTCGAGGAACCAACTTTCCTTCTGCTTTCACTTCTTTGCTCTTTTTTGGAGGCATATACTCTTGGGCTAGTGCTGAATATTTTCGAACTGTAGCCAATTTTTGCCCAAACATTCGAGCAAATAATGCCATGGTAAATGCCTTGGCATCTAAAGTGGGTATCTTAAACTTACCTTGAAGATCTTTTAAATCTTCCTCTGCCAATTTTTCTAAGTTCTGTACCTGGTTTTCAAAATTCTTTAAATCGGCCTTCAAGGCTTTGCTGGTTTTTTTATAGAGATCCAGCTTTTGCTTTACTTCCTTACTTAGCTTTTTGACTTCTTTTAAAGATTTCGCCAAATTTTTGCCATCAAACTTCAAAGCCTTGGCTCTTTGTTCAATGTCTTTGAGCTCTTTAGACCGAGGTAAAGAATCCATTCTCGATTTCCACTCTTTTTCTTTTTTCTTCAGCTCAAGCTCCAGTTCTTGAATTCGTTTCTCGGTCTTCAAATTGGATTGAATATTTTTTAGCTGATCTTCAGGATTCACTCCACCAGCAATACTCGCTAAATCACCTAAAATATTATCGTTATAAGTTTCTTTAGTTTGATCAATAACACCTTTTTGCAAGGCCTCAAGCTCTTTGTTGGGCCCACTCTCCGTTTTAGGCAAAACACGCCCCGGTCTTTTACGTGGACTCATGGCTTGAATATTTTCAATGCTCGCTTCATTGACAACAAACTTGGCGCGCAGCAAAGCATCCCAAAGAAGAGAAAACTTCATTGCTCCGATAGAAAGCAGATTTCTTTCTGGCTTTTCTGGGTCAGTAACTTCGAGGCCAAAAAGGTGAAAGTAGCCCCCAAAAAAACTCGAGTCGATGTCGCGAATATTTACTTCGGCACCATGAATTTGAGTTGCAGTCCAACTCAAGCCAGAGCGCAAATGCGAGTCAAAGAAGAAAGCTCCATAGGCATAGAACAATCCAAACAAAATCGCCGCCGGAACCACAGCTTCTACGCGAATGGGCCCTTTTTTCTTCGGCTTTTTTTCTTTTTTATCGCTCATTTTTTCTCCTTAGCCGTAGAGTTGATCGTATTTATAGTACCATTTGTAAAAAGAGGTCGCTTTGACTGCCTTCCAAAATTTTGACTGTTTAAATCTCTCATAAATTTTTTCTCGGTATTTTGCGACCAAGAACTTGCCTCCAAAATAGACTAGAGGAGACAAAAGAATTGCAGTAATTCCTGATCCCATCACAATACTATTGTTAAAACGAGTAAAAGGTAGAATCGGCATATTGTACATCGCTGTAAATAGTCCTTTTAGACCATCCATATTTAATAGAATCAAACCCACTTCATGAAATACAGGGTCAAGTAGAAAGGCAATAAATTTAAAAAAGAAAGAAAAAATCATGGCAGCGCCCAATTGGATACGAAAACAGAACACAAACAAAAAGACCAAAAGAGTTTGTAGGCTTAAAACTGGACTCATTCCTAAGATAAAGCCGGCAGCGATTCCGGCAGCAATTTGATTGGTTCCGGTTTCAGAGTTGAGAAGTTTTAGAAAACCAAAAATTTGCTTTAGCAACAGACCCATATGTCCTCCTAATTCACAAAGTTTAACACTGGCTTTTTTCGACTGTCAGGAGTTTGATGAATAACTAGCAATGTGTCATTGCCATTTACACAGACGCGCATGCACTTGGCAGCTTTCACGATCTTGGGAAGAACAAAAACTTTGGTGCTCCGGTTTTTTATCTTTGGCTTGGCATGTTGCCGCTGAAATCGACTTAAAAGCCTCAGTAGAAAACCACTTACAGGCTGAAGAATGCATCTTACATGCTTTCTTATTCATTCCCTCACAAAATGCTTGTTGCGCTGGAGAGTTTGCTACACAACTCGCATCTGCTGCAAAATTAAGCAAAACACAAAGGGCAAAACCCAAAAAGAACTTCATACATATATTTATGCCATTGATATCATTCTATTTTAAGCGAAATATCTGGTTCTAAAGGAATTTTAAATCTCAATCCGATCTTTCAAAACACCTTCCTTGTAGGATTCTGCCAGACTTGCTAGATCTACTAAGTCGACTTTGTAGGGTAGTCGAGACTCCTTAAGATCGAATTCAATTTCACCTATAAATCCCAATCTTAATTTTCTATTTGTATGGTAAAGAAGATCGATATCAGAATATTGATGGTTATCACCCCTTGCTCTTGAACCAAAAATCCAGACCTTTGCACCTGCTTCTTTTAAAGGTTGCAAACAAATTTTATTCAGAAGTTGATATTGCTCACTTGTAAGTCCGTATTTCATAAAGTTTTCAAAGCATCTAAAAGTTGCTTTCCATAGTTTAAGAACTCTTTAACTACTAGATACACTTCAGAGGCTAAATCTTGATCATAAGTATGAGAAGTTTTGTTTCGAGCGGTAATAAAATCAAACCATAGGTCAAAGTTATCGATCAGTCCATTTTGCAGCATCTCACGAAGCGCCACCTTTGGACTACTTGAATTTGTTCCCATTTCTTTTACTGAAACTTTCCAGGCAAGCTCAATGCAAAATTCAAACCTCTGTATACTACCATCGCGGTTCAGTTGATACTGCTCAGAGTCTTTGATGCTTGATTCAGTAAATTGAATTGCTTTTTCAAGGGCTAAGATCGCCTTTTCATATTCATCAATTGATACTCTTGCCATATGCTTAGTCTTATATAATCACTCTAGGGATTCAACATAAGCTGCTCCCTTTTATTTCACTTTTTGCTAAAAATTGAATCCTACTTTCAATAATCTAGGAAACTTGTCCGAAAACGCCTTAAATTTTCAACAATCTCGGACAGAATACACTAAATATTTTAGGTACTTATCTGCTTTCGGACGGACATCCGAAGTGAAATAAAAGGGAGCAGCTCTAAAATCATGGCCTATATCATGTTTTCTAAAAAACAAACCCAGTATAAAGATACTTAGAGAAAAGCGGGGACAATATGCAATTACAACACGATGACCAATGGAAAAAAGAATTTCATGATATGAAATATCATCTCGAGATGCAGGCCCCAAGTGATGCTTACATTGTTTTTGAGATTTTTGAAAATCCAGGCGAGTACGAGTTTTTTGCAAAGCTTCGCTCAAGAAATCTAAATTTTGAAGCTAGGGCTAAAGGGCGAAAGCCTTATCAAGTTCTGCGAAAGCTTGAACTCGATATGATGACTCAACTTGGCAATTGGAAATCACAAAGATTTCTAAATCTACAAGGAGATTCTTATGCAAGTTAATGGTGTAGAATTACATACTAAGAACTACAAAGCCAAGAAGAGCGATCTGCAAAAACTGGCAAGGATTCTAAAAAGCCTAAAGGCATTTGGCTCTGTTCGTCGTTCTCGGGCAGAAATAAGTAGAGAAAAAGGCCTTTTTCAGATTCTTTTGCGCTTTGAAACTGCAAGTACTCCATTAAAACTTATCATTACCAACAAATCCCTACCACGTGCATTGAAAGAAGCACACAAAGAGCTTCGTAGAGAGTATAAAAGATATTGGCAAAGCAGCTTATACAATTTGCGTTCTCATGAAATCTATCGAAGCTTGGTGAATAGCCTTTGATACTTTTGCGGCAACTCCGGCCAAAGGATGAAAATGCTTTTTGGCAAGCGAGAAAAGAAGCCCAAGCAGACCCCAGCAATTGGCCCTACTTTCTTTTATTTGAAGAAGGTATGCAATATACCGAGTATCTTGAAATTTTACAAAGATATAGAAAGGGTGAAAATCTTCCTCGGGGGCATGTTGCAGCAACAATGCTTTTTGCTTTTTTAGATGATGTGATTGTTGGCAGATCTTCCATTCGCCATGAACTGAATGACTTTCTTTTGAACTATGGAGGCAACATTGGCTATGGAGTTTTTCCTCCTTATCGAAGAAAAGGCTATGGCACTCAAATTTTACAAGAGAGTCTTGCGTACTGCAAAAAACTTTATCTAAAAAAGATTTTAATTACTTGCGACGATGACAATGAAGCTTCAATTCGCTTGGTCGAAAAACATTCAGCAAAACTGGAAAATAAGATTCAAACAAATCAAAGCGATAGCCTCACTCGTCGCTATTGGCTTGATCTCTAAGTTCGATCAACACCAATTACGCCGTGAATTCTCTGAATATTGGTGATCACCTGGTTGAGGTGCTTGGTATCTCGAACTTGGATGTCAAAAATATAGATTGCTTTTTGATCTTTGGTGGTCCGAACCTTTGCATTTAGGATATTGGCATTACTCAAAGTAAAAGCTTCACTAACCTTGCCAAGCAAACCAAGAAGATCTTGTGATACAATTCGTATCTGAACATTCGACATCGATTGGGTTTTGCCTCCCCACTCTACCTCTAGCTGTCTTGAAGAATCGATCTCAAATACTTTTGGGCAAGAGGCTTTGTGAACCGTGACTCCCCTTCCCCGAGAAATAAAGCCCACAATCGGATCTCCAGGAATCGGACTACAGCATTTGGCATAGCGAACCAAAACATCACTCATTCCATCCACTGTAATCAAAGAATCTTTTTTCTTTTTCTTATTGGCCGATTTAAAGACCTTATCAAGAAATCCCTCTTCTTGTTCAACTGGAGTTTTTTCTGATTTTTCATCTGGAAACAATGCTTCTAGTAGGTCAGGAATGTTAAACTTACCATATCCTATAGCCGTGTAGTACTCATCAATACTTTTGCAACCATACTTACGAATGTATTCTTCAAAATCAGGTCCTTGAAAAATTTTTCTCACCGAATGGCCAAACTTTCTTAATTCTTTTTCGGCAATGTCTTTACCTAACTCAAGAGCCCGCTTTCTTTCTTCATTCTTCACATACCAGCGAATTTTCGACTGTGCTCGAGAGGTAACTGTAAACTTAAGCCAATCTTTAGACGGATTTTGATTGCTTGAGGTCATGATTTCAATCGAGTCACCGCTAGACAGACGATGCTTAAGTGGTACAATTTTACCATTTACTTTGGCACCCACACAATGATTTCCAACATCAGTGTGAATGGAGTAGGCAAAGTCTAATGGAGTTGCCCCCTCGGGAAGCTCTTTTACATCACCTGCCGGAGTGAATACATAGATTTCAGAATCAAAAAGATCTGTCTTAATATTTTCTAAGTACTCGCCTGCATCCATTTCGGTCTGCAAGTTACTGGTCATCTCTCGAAGCCAGCGAAACTTCTCTTCACTCTCGACCGAGACTTTTTTGCCCTCTTTGTACTTCCAGTGAGCAGCAATACCTCGCTCGGCAATCAAGTGCATTTCTTGCGTTCGAATTTGCACTTCGATATGCTCTCCATTTAAACCAATAACTGTTGTATGCAAACTTTGGTAATTATTGCTCTTTGCTAAAGCGATATAATCTTTAAAACGTCCAGGCACAGGCTTCCACTTACTGTGAATAATACCCAAGGCTTGATAGCACTGAGCTACACTCTCAACCAAGATCCGAACGCCCAAAAGATCAAAGATTTGATCGAACTCTAAATTTTTCCGATCCATTTTTTTGTAGATTGAATAAAGATGTTTTGACCTGCCTTGTACATCGACCTCAAGACCACTTTTTTGCATCATTTCTTGAATCGCTGATTTTACATCTTCAACATATTTTAAGCGCTCTTTCTTTTTCTTATCGACCATATTGACAAGATTGTAAAAAAGATCGGGACGCAAATAGCGAAAACTTAAATCTTCAAGTTCTACTTTGATAGAACTAATTCCCAGGCGGTTGGCCAAGGGGGCGTAAATGTCGAGAGTCTCTTGTGCGATTTTCTCTTGTTTGTGTGGAGGCATATGATTCAGGGTCCGCATATTGTGAAGCCGGTCTGCTAGTTTTACCATCACAACACGGATGTCTTTTCCCATTGCAACAATCATTTTACGAATGTTTTCGCCTTGTTTTTGATGGGTATTGCGAAAACTCATCTGCGAAATCTTGGTCACTCCATCTACTAAGTGCATTACATCTTCACCAAAAAGAGATTCAATTTCATTTAGACTGACATCTGTATCCTCAACTGTATCGTGAAGAAGCCCGGTAATAATAGAGGCCTCGTCTAGCCCCAAATCATAGAGTATCGCTGCAACTCCAAGCGGATGAGTTATATAAGGATCACCACTTCTTCGTACTTGACCACTATGAGCCTTTTCGGCAAAGCAATAGGCTTCTTTGATTTTACTAGAATCTAGAGACTTAGACTCAGAGCTTTGAATCCACTCAATGAATTCATCAATGGACTTAGGAGACTCCTCCCGAATTCTTTCAAATGACTTTGCCTCTGCCATGCTCATCTGCAGCCCTAATTTGGAGATTTAGCCCTGGCTTAAGAATCGGAAAAAAACAATGAAAAATTAACGATTTAGATCCGCTTCCATCTGATCTTCGGGGGCGCCAAGACTTAAATCGGGATTGTAAAATACATGACCAAGGGCAACTTCTCTTAGAGCAGTAACAACTTCTTTGTTGCCAGCAGAAAGTGTGGGCTCAGAACCTTTTATGATCTGCTTGGCTCTTTTTGCCACAAGCATCACTAAAGAAAAGCGATTATAGGTTTTATCAAGACAATCTTCTACTGTAATACGAGCCAAACAGGACCTCCTGAACGAAGGAACAACTTATTCCGATTTTAGTATCTCTTCAAGGATTTTTCGAAAATTCGCATAAGAACTGTGAATTTCATCATTTACAACTTGGTAGTCAAACTCGGGGGCCATTAGCATTTCATCTACAGCATTATTCAGCCGAAGCTGAAGATTGTCGGTTTCACCTTGGTCACGTTTTTCCAATCTTTTACGCAGCTCGTCAACAGAGGGGGGAAGTATAAAAATACTTACTGCCTCAGGAATTTCTGCCTTGATGTTTCTCGTTCCCTGAATATCCAAATCCATAATCACCCATTTGCCTTGATCTGACATCTTCTGCAAATCTTCACGGGCCGTACCATAATAGTTGCCATGAACCTTAGCCCATTCGATAAAGAAATTTTTTTCAATACGCTCTCGAAATTCATCAATAGACAAAAAATGATAAGGCACACCTTCTGATTCACCTTTTCGAGGCGGTCTAGATGTATATGATATGCTGTGATAGAGATTCTCGAAATCTTCGACAGCTTTTTCTAAAAATGTATTTTTGCCGGCTCCGCTCGGGGCAGCCAAAATAATCAACTTCATCTTATTCAATATTTTGCACGATTTCTCTTATATTCTCAATAAAGCCCTTGGCTTCAATCACCGTTTTGGTAATTTCGGCATCTTGCGCTTTCGAACCAATCGTGTTGCATTCACGCAAGAATTCTTGGCAATAAAAATCGAGTTTTTTCCCTTGTCCTAGTTTCATTAAATCATGAAAGACACGTATATGCTCTAAGATTCTTATGATTTCTTCATTAATATCTAGTTTTTCTATATAGAGCGAAATCTCTTGATGCATTCTCTTTTCGTCTAAAAGCTCTAACTTTAGACGCGACCACTTTTCTTGAATTCTTTGCTGTACTTCTTTTTGTTGTGATTTTGCCCTGGTTTTGATTTTCAAAATTTCTTTTTGTAGGGCATGCAAAAGTTTAGCAAGATCTTTTTGATGACTCTTACCCTCACGCAGCCTTTGCCCTTCATGCTGGATGAGAAGCTGATCCAGTGATGCAAAAAAATCTTTCTTTTCTTGCACTGATAGCTTTGGAGTTAGCGAGCTTTGCCAAAGAACAGAAACCTGACTCATCTGCTCGGCACGAACAGGAGTATTGTCTTTACACAAAGCTTGCACTTTTTTGTACTCCTGCAACCATTTTTTTGCCGATGCTGTATCAAAACCTAAAGGAGATTTACGCGAATGATAAGACTCAACTTGTAAACTAAAGTCTATTGTCCCCCTATTTACTTTTGCTGCAATCATCTGACGAATTTCAGCTTCTATACATTGATAAGAGTGAGGAAGATTACAACGAATTTCAAGAAAACGTGAGTTGACTGAGCGAATTCGCAGGTCCATATGCTGCAAATTTGTCTTTTGCCTAATGACACCAAAGCCAGTCATGCTTTTCATGCAAGAATTATCTTCAATTCAAGAAACACTGTCTAGGAGAAAAAAACACTTGCTTGCTCCATTGCCTGATTACAGTTTTTGATAGGCATTTCTGTCTCTTTTTTAAACCAGGTAACTTGGCGCTTTGCCAACTGCATAGTGGCTTTCAAAATAGAATTCTTCAGATCGGAGAGCGATCCCCCCTCTTGCAAATACTCTTTTACTTCTTTGTAGCCTACACTTTGCATGGGCGACCAGGCCTCGAGACCTTGATCGATGAGAGACTGAACTTCGTCAATCAAACCATTCTCTAACATTTTTTCAATACGTTTTGCCGCCCTGATTCTAAGCTCTTGACGATCGACAAAGAGATGAAGTTTTAGCAAGGGATATGGAAACTTTTTTTCTGTAAAAGACTTTCTGATTTCAGAAGGAATGAGATCAGAGCTTCGAAAAATCTCAATTGCCTTTTGAATTCGGTATCGATCATTGATCGAGATTTTTTTTGCATATTCTGGGTCTTTTTGCAGAATCTCTTGATAAAGCTGTTCATTGCCCTTTTCATTTATTTCTTTCTGAACGGCTTCTTTAATTGGACTCGTCGTGGGAGGAAAAGAATGCATTCCCTTTTCAAGAGCACGAAAATAAAATCCGGTACCACCAACCACGATCAATGGTTTTTTCGACTTTTGAAATAGCTCTAGGGCATCTCTACGATACTGACCTGCTGTATAGAGATGAGGAGCGCTCACAAATGAATACAAGTGATGGGGCACTCTTTTTAGGTCATCCTCACTCGGTTTTGCGGCACCAATATTTAATTTCTCATAAACTTGAACACTATCACAATTTACGATTTCAGCTGAAAATCTCTCGGCAAGCTCAAGAGCTAGTGCCGATTTTCCTGTCGCTGTAGCTCCCATTAAAAAAAGGATTCGAGGTCCATTATAGAATTCTTCCAAACTCTCGATCCAATTTTGAAAAGGGATATTCAACATAAACGGGTCGCCCATGAGGGCAGAAACTAGAGTAGCGAAACTCGTCCATTTGCTGTAACAGTGACTGCATCTCCTCTAAACTTAATGCTTGCCCCGCTCGAATCACCGAGTGACAAGCGAGAGTCGCACAAAAGTGTTGAATCAAACGATGCACAGCTCTTCCGCCAGAGTTCTTTAAGCATTCGTCAGCTAAATCATGAAGAGCTAAATTTAAACTTTTTTCTTTTAATACAATTGGCGCCCTAGTCACTCGTATGTGTTGAGGTCCAGATTGTTCGACTTCAATTCCCATCTGTTGCAAATCTTGTTTTTGACTCAATAAGGCTTCAATTCTATCTACAGATAGCTCAATATCGATCGGCAAGAGAAAGTTCTGAGTTTCAATTTGATTTCCCTCCCAAGAACACATGAGTTGCTCATAAACAACTCTTTCATGTGCCGCATGTTGATCGATCAATATGAGAGAGTTCTGGGACTGGCAGATTATATAAGTCTGGTTGCATTGACCCAATACTTGAAGATTCGACCAATAAAATGGCTCTCCCAGATTAGCCGCCTTAGATGCAAGCGAAACTTTTGGGCTTTCTACCTGAAAACTCTGTGGCTCACTCCACTGCTTTTGTTGAAATTGAACATTTTGAAAAGAGGGCGCTGAAAATTCTAAATTGCTCTCTGGTTTGTAGTGGGGCTTTTCAAAACTTTCTTGTATTTCTAATTTGGCTGCCTGAAGATTTTCAAGCCAAGGTGCACTCGATAAGCTTTCTTTTAAGGTAGAACGAACTGCTCGAAAAACCGAAGACGGATCTCGAAAGCGAACTTGTGATTTACTGGGGTGGATGTTTACATCAACCTCTTGCGGGTGTGCGCTAACAAACAAGGCTAATGAAGGATATTCCCCATGCATCAAAAGACTCTCATATCCTGCTAGCACAGCTGACAAAAGACTCTTATCTTGAATCCATCTATCTTGAACAAAAAACCACATATTTTGTGAACTTCTTTGTGTCTCATTGGGAGCAGAATAAAAGGCTTCGATCTTGAGCAGGCCTTGTTCTCCACTTGCCTGATAGAGCTTTTTTACTCCCAAAACTTGCTGAGCTCGAATCAAAGAAGTATTCGCTTTTGGCCACTCTAAAATGGTCTTTCCTTGAGTGCTCATTCGAAATGATATAGACGGCCGACTCAGGGCAACTGCTTTTAATACTTTTTTGATCTGGCTCAACTCTGCCGACTCAGACTTTAAAAACTTTAAACGAGCCGGTAGGTTTTCAAAAAGCTGTTCCACTTGTATTTGTGTTCCCTGCTCTAAAGAAACGGGAAGAATGGCTGAAATACTGCCAAAATCTGATGAAATTGCATAGGCTTGTTCTGAATCAATGGCACGAGAACGAATCTGCATTTTGCTTACAGCAGCAATGCTGGCGAGTGCTTCTCCACGAAAACCATAGGATGAGAGTTCCCAAAGGTCTGAAGTATCTTGGATTTTACTTGTAGCATGTCTCTGCAGAGCCAAGCCAAGGTCGTCTTTTTCGATTCCCATTCCATTGTCTCGAATCATTAAGTAGCGACCACCTTCTGATACCTCAATTTCGATCTGATCTGCTCCTGCATCGATGGAATTCTCTAAGAGTTCTTTCAGTAGGTTCGCTGGGCGCTCTAGTACTTCTCCTGCAGCGATTTGGTTGATTATTTCATCTTTGAGTTTTTGGATACGCATATTTTTACCTAAACTTCAGGTCTTACTCTGTCAGTAAAAACTAGAGATAACGCAAGGCTTCGGCAATCACTAGCTGCTCCCTTTTGTTTCACTTTTTTTACCCATTCATTTTGTAGTTTCAATGACCTAAGATACTTGTCCGAAAATGTATCAAAATTTAAAGATTCTCGAACAGGCTATACTAAACATTTTAAATACTTATATACTCTCGGACGGACGTCCGAAGTGAAATAAAAGGGAGCAGTTTGATCAGAGCTGATATTGAAAGGCTGCTTGAAAAGAAAAATAAGAAAGCTGCTCGATAATGTACTTGGGTTCAAGCTTAAGGGCAAAATCACCAAGCCGGATTCCCAAACCTAAAGTTAGACTGCCTCCAATTCTGGCAGACTGCAAAGGAACTTCAGACAGGATTCCATTGACTTCTTGAACAACCTTGACATCGGAATAACTCAAAAAAGGCCCAGTTCCGATAAAGATACTCATTGACCGATCGTTAAAGTCGAGCAAAGAAAACTGCAATTGAACATCGCTAACCACTAAGTTTCCAGAGGCTTCACATTGCAAACAGATTTGATCGTACATATCAGGAGTATCGATACCAAAAAGCAAAGTGGCATCTAGAGTGAAAACTCCATTAACCATCTCTAATGGAGTCGAAAATTTGGGGCCAAACATAATCACATTGGAGGATCCAACAAAGTTTGAAATCTCATCTTGGTAATTGACCATGCCTACGATCAGGCCCAGGTAGGTATTTCCAAAGATGGGCTTTCTTGAAAAAGGATCTTTTTCTTGTCGAGATTTAAAACTTCTCTCTTCTACAGATAGGCCATTCTCAGGTTTCACATCAATGTCAGATATATAACCCAATTTTCCTTGGGGTAACTTAACTCGATAAAAAGGGCCAAAGGTCTTAGAAGAGATGCGAATTCTTTGATTTAAGCTCAAATAAGAAATGACTGGAGCATCAAAACTTGCATTTTTGTAGACTTGAGCTCCGGTATTTATAACCGTCGCCCACTGTGCTGCTTTTGCAAGAAAAGGCAAAAAGAAAATACTAAATAAGAAAACGAATCTTCCAGACACGATATAGAGCTTCCAATACGATTTTAAAGGACATCTTGCTTTGTCCTTTTCTTCTTTCTTCAAATAGTATCGGCACTTCTAACACATTGCAACCCGCCTTGAGGGCACGGTATTTTAGTTCAATTTGAAAACTATAACCATTGCTTTCTATTTGATCGAGATTCATCTTGTTTCGCAAAACATCAGCCTTCCAGGCATTAAAACCGCCAGTCCAATCTTGTATCGGATAACCCAATATCAAACGCGAGTACAAACTCCCTCCACGACTGATACATTTGCGGATAAAGCCCCAGTTAAGAGTGCCTCCGCCAGCAATGTATCTTGAGCCAACAACAACATCTTGTGACTCAATGGCATCTAAAATCTTCATAAGATCCTTGGGGCGATGCGAAAAATCAGCATCCATCTCGGTGATTACGTCAAAACCTCCCTCTAGTGCCCAATGAAAACCAGCGATATAGGCCTTACCTAAGCCCTGTTTTTCTTTGCGCAATAGCAAATTTATTTTAGGGTCACTTTTAGACAAGTCTCTGACCCGTTGAGCTGTACCATCGGGAGAATTGTCATCTACTACCAGAATATTTAAGTCATGATCTAAAACTCGAATCGCTTGGTAAAGTTCGCCAATGTTATCGATTTCGTTGTAAGTCGGTAATACGACCAATTTTTTCATAAAAATTGAATATCATTGAATAACAAGAAGAAGAAGTCCTAATAAACTTCTTCACATTGCAAAATAGAAATTATTAGCTGCACCCTTTTATTTCACTTTTTTTGCAAAAATAGATTCTGCTTTCAATGACCTAGGATACTTGTCCGAAGCTGCACCAGATTTTTAAGAATTTCGGACAGAATAAACCAAACACTTTAGATATTTACATGCTCTCGGACGGACGTCCGAAGTGAAATAAAAGGGAGCAGCTAGTAGAAATTAAGCTATGTCTCCACCAGATCGAGGCGAGAAATTTGTGTATTTTTTGACTTTCGAAAAGTGCTCACTGACCTCATTCAATAAGAGCTGCAATTCTTCAATATTTGAAGTCTCAATGGCTTGCTCAAACGCACGGTCTAAATTACAAAAATCGCTTTCACTTCTGCTTTGTGACTTTTTCAGTAAATTCTCGATTCTTTTTACACTCAAAAACATAGGACCTCCCTATATAGACCTATCGGAATCATACTGTCTCGACTTGAGACATTTTTTACTCTTCGCTTTTAAACAATGATTTTAGCTACTTAGGATCTTTTTTAGGCTCACCTAAGTCTAGCGCTGAGACTTTGCTGTCTTTAGGAGAGAGCATTTTCTCTGCCGCTGCGCTAAGGTCTTGCAATGCTGATTCTGGTTTCGCTTCGTCTTTGGGATTCCACTTTTTAAAGGGAATTTTTGCATAAAGATGTGCACGCAAGTGATAGAGCGGCTCTTGTTTTTGCTGATCCCAATAAGCAATAACTTTTTCTGCAGCTCTCTTGGGGTTCTTTTTATAAAGAAAAGGGTCAAAACCGCAATATGGGCACTGTAGCTGCAAACGCCAATAAAACTGAATCACAATTTCTAGACCAATAGAAAATAAAAGCACCAGTACCAAAGCCTTAGGATCAAGGCCTTGCCAGAAAATCAAACTCAAACAGCCAGACATTACTACTGTGAGCAAAAAATCTCGAAAGCCCAAGTGTTTTTTATGGCTTATCGTTCTAGGATTTCGGCAAAAAGCACAGTAGCATTTGTTTTTCTTCGACATATACTTACATATTAACTCAGTTTTAAAAAAACAAAACAGGCCAAAATATTGACATCTAGGAAAATGAAATAAGTTTGCTATTCTAATTGTATGAAGAAATATATTTTACTTTTCCTAATTCCATTTATTTCGCAAGCGCAATATGTCAATGAAGAAGATGACTTTATTAGCTATGAAAGTATTGTGAATCAACTCAAATCAAAAGAAAAAGCTCCTAGAAAATATACGAAAGACCCAATGTCGCAAGTTAAAATTCATTTAGGTGTCGGCTATGTAACCAGCTTAACTCGAGTACGCAATGTCAATGGTCAAGACTATCGTCCGAATTTAAACGGCTTTCAGACCAGTTTTGGAATCGACCTTTTATCAAAATACTGGATTGCGGAGGGCACTTACCGAAGCTTCAATGAAACAGAAACCGATCAAAGTCGCTTTCAACTTCAAGAATTTGATTTAAAGCTGATTCATCGAGATTACTTAACAGATGGATTAAGTTATCGAATGGGTGGCGGCATTGCAGCTCGCTACCTTCAAAGTAAAATTCTTAATGTCGACACCAATGAGATAACTGAAACCAATCAAAATACGCCTGCTTTTGTTGGCCAAGCCGGTCTTCATTACGCCTTTTCTAAAACGATAAGCCTTGGTGCTGAACTTGCCTTTCGTGATTCTATAATCTCAGAGAGCATTGACCAAAGAGCTTTTGATATGACAATTCGTCTTGATGGCCAATTTTAAAACATGGCGAAGCAGACTGATTTTTTAAAAGAAAAAATCAAACAAAGCTTAAAGTACATCGTTTATTATTTTCGTAATCCGATTCATGCTATCAAGAATGCTCCCAACCCTGATTGGCTTGAAATTTTGATTCTTCAAAGTATGTTATGCATCACAAGTGGGGCTTTGACTTCGATTTTTTATAAAGATCTTTTTAGAATCATTTGGAACCTGTTTTTCTTTCCCCTTTTTGGGATTCTCTTTAGTTTGATTCTTGCTGTTTCATTTAAAAGTTTACTACTGCACATCTTTCAGATGGATTTTGCTACTAGAAAGATTTACATCATTTGTGTGCTAGCCAACATTCCATTTCTTTTACTTCATATTCTCTCGCCTAAACTTGCCACGCTTGATCCTTTAGGACTCGCTATTTCGAGTTTTCTTTTTGTTGTTGGAATGGTTGAAAATTTTCAAGTTTCAAAAAAGTTTATGATACGAAGCTTAGTGATTCTTTACCTAATTCTTTTTTTGGGATGGGCTTGGCAAGAGTTTAAGGAGTATCAGCGCTTTCATTCTTCTCGGACTTGGTCAAAGCAGTCGAAGTAAGATCTTCTTTGCAAAAAGGACACTCCAAACTTCCAAATGGGATTTTTTTAAGACAAAAACGACAGAACTCTACCTGTAAAAGTACATAAGACTTATGCAAAAAGTGATAGGCTGTAAAGCCATAAAAAAAAATGGCAACTCCTCGAACGACGGGAGATTGCACCACTTTCTCCAGTGGATTAACAAAGAACAGACCAATGAAAATCAAAAAGTGTAGGATGCCAGACAATGCAAATAAAAAAGCAAGCCATTTGTTAAATGACTTTCTTTTCTTTAATTCATGTAAAAAATGATAATTCGAAAGATGGCCCACTAAGACTTGCCAGTACTGCCAAAGCCCCCTGCCCCACGCTGGGTTTCATCCAATTGTTCTACCCATTGAAACGAAGCTTTGACCACAGGGCAAAATACCAATTGAGCAATACGCTCTTGATCTTCAATCAAAACTTCTTCTTGTCCATGATTGACTAGGATAATTTTTACTTCACCTCGATAATCAGCATCAATTGTTCCAGGCGAGTTCACAAGTGAAATCCCCTTACGTATTGCTAAGCCACTTCTCGGCCTAGCTTGAATTTCAAAACCTTCAGGTATGGCAAAAGCCAAACCCGTAGGAATTAAAGCTCTCTCGCCAGGCTTTAATACTAAAGACTCTTCAAGTTGAGCACGTACATCAAAACCACTTGCTCCATGTGTTGCATAAAATGGCTCATCACCTTTAAAATTCTTCAATTTGCAAATTTGCAGATCAATATTTTGCCAAGACATATTAACTATCCCAATAGGTTTTTATAATGAGTTGTAATTTACCAGTTGTATCCGGCATGTCTAGATATAAAATATCTATAAATTCATGACAATTTGGACAAGGTATTTCATCAGCAAGAGTACAAGCTTTCACTTTTTCGCTTAACTTTAACAGCTCGAATCGGCTCTTTGCAATATTGAGTAAACTCTTAGTTCTTTTATCTCTTGCATTGAGCATTTTCTTAAGCCAGTTCTCTAAAGATTCAGGCTCCAATTCTTTAAGCTCGCAAGCACCATGACCACGACGAGACTGACTCTGATATGCTTCGGTACTTATTGATAGTACTTTATCTCGTCGCAGTACATCCTTTAGTTCCAAAAAGCTATTCATCAATTTGTTTTGTTCTTGTTTTCCAGCAAATGAAGTTAGTGAAAAAAAGAATAGTGATACAAAAAAACAATATTTCATAAATCCCCCAGATTTTAGAATTCAGTAACAGAGAAATTTATTTCAATAAAGCTTTATGAAGCTGCATGGGCCAAAATGGCCCTTTGTAGATCAAAGAGGTGTAAATTTGTACAAGCTCTGCCCCCATATCCAAGCGAAGTTTGACTTCTTCAGCACTATCAATTCCACCCACACTGATAATCGGAAGATTGCTATGCCTCTTGGCAAGTTGCAAACACTCTCGACTTCTCTCTTTCAATGGACCACCACTGATTCCCCCTTCACCAAAATCTTTCGCCTGGGGAAGGGCTTTTCTATCTAAAAGAGTATTGGTTAAAATCAAACCAGAAAAACCGATGTCTTGGGCAGCTTCAACTAATGTAGATAAGTCTGAATTGCTCAGATCGGGAGCAAGTTTTAGAAGAATTGGTTTTAAACTATCGTGCTTTACGCGTAGCAATTGCATTAGATTTTCTAAAAAATCTATCGACTGTAAATTTCGGAGCCCTGGAGTATTCGGCGACGATACATTGATTACAAAGTAATCTCCAAGGTGTTTCAATCGCGAATACAATCTTAAATATTCATCTTGCGCATTTTCATCAGCTGTCGTTTTATTTTTACCTAAATTAATACCCACTGGGCAGCCCAATCCACGAGAAATAGCTTCTTGAAGATTTTTAGCAAAAACTTCCATACCTTTATTGTTAAAGCCCAAGCGATTAAGTAAAGCTTGTTCATTAGGAAAACGAAAGATTCTTGGTTTAGGGTTACCTGGCTGTGGATTGGGGGTTACAGTGCCTAATTCAAGAAAACCAAAGCCAATCTTAGAGAGTAAATAGGCTATCTCAGCGTTCTTATCAAAACCACCTGCCAAGCCAACAGGCCCTGGAAAGCGCAAACCAAAGACTTCTTTCTCTAAGCCTTTTGCGATACGAAACTGAGGAAACCAAAGCGACTCTAAAAATTTTGCCAAAGCAAAACTAAAATTATGTGCCGTTTCAGGTGGCAAGCTCATTAAAATTGGTTTTCCCCAATAAGACATGATAATGCTATAACACAATAAAATGAGGAATCACTATGAAACTTTCTGACACTTGGTTTTGGGAAACTCAAATTCTTGAAAATCATTTAGATACTTTTGCCCACGTCAACAATGCCACGTACCTAGAACTCTATGAAATGGCAAGATGGGCTTATGTTAGGCAATTTGATATCACTTTAGAGAGTATTCATAGAGACAAAGTGGGGCCAGTTATTTTAGAGGTGAACTTAAAGTTTCGCCGAGAGCTTAAAAATCAAGATCGAATTAAAATCTCTATGAAGTGCCTTAGCTATGAGAATAAAATGGGTAAAATCGAACAAAAAATTTTTAATCTTGACGACAAAATCATGAGTGAAGCCCTTTTTCATTTTGCGATTTGGGATTTTTCTCAGAGAAAAATCATTACTGCTCCAGAGAATTGGACTAGAGCTTTAGAGCTTTAAAAAAGTTTTAGAACACTCGGATTTTTTTGAATCTCTGCAGACTCACTGAGCTGATTTAACCAGCTTTGAAAAGAATCTCCACTATGTGATGAAATCTGAATATCATCTCCTACTTCAACATTTTTTTCTTCTTTAAATTTAAGAATATACTGAGTAGCGCCTTGCCGAACTACAGTCTTAGGTAAAGGGTTTTTTCGGTTCAAAGTAAAAGCCGTTTCTACAAAACCTTCTACACTGCCAATTCGCGGAATCTGTAGACTGGCTAAATCAAAAAAACCTGTCTCTTGCCACTTGAGATTGTATTTCTTTAAAAATTTTCTCAATTTTGACTGACTTTGTTGATCTAAAATCTCAGCAAGCTCGGCCTTCGCTTGGCTCGCCTTTCTTTCTTTCAATAAATCTTCAGCAACACTTTCTTTAACATTGGCAAACTCAGGGCTCTTTGCTTCTTTCTTTTCTTCTACCCGAATTATATGATAGCCAAACTGACTTTTTATAGGCTCACTGACTTCACCCACTGGTAGAGAAAAAGCGGCATCCTCAAATTCTTTTACCATTCTACCTCTTTCAAAAAAGCCAAGATCTCCCCCATTTTCTTTGCTTCCTGGATCTTCACTAAACTCTTTTGCCAATGCTTCAAAACTTTCACCTTTGGCTCGAACCACCAAACTTTGTGCTTTTTTGAGCACTTCAGCCTCTTTTTCCGGGTCCGTAGTCTTCAATAAGATATGCTTAGCCCGTACTTGCTCTTTTTGACTGTATTTTTCTTGGTTCTTAGTGAAATATTCTTTTACTTTTTCTTCTTCTTTCTTCAATAAGGACTGGATTTCAGACTTACTGGCTTTCACATTTCTAGAAATCAAGCTTTCTTGAAAGCGAACAAATTCAACATTGACCTGTTTCTTTTTAGCTTCTTTTTCTTTTGTTTCTTGCAAAGAAAGGGGTTGAAGACTCTCTTGAAAGAGTTCTTGCAGTTTTGAAACTTTGATTGATTTTTTGAGATCTTTTTCAAATTGTCCAGCGGTCGTTCGACGATTTTTAAGAAATTGTTTGTAATAGCTTTTGTCAAAAAAACCTTCATTTTGAAATGCGGGAATACTTTGAATAAAATTCGCGAGTTCAAGATCTGTGACGTAAACACCCACTCGGACTGCTTCTTGAGCGAGAAGCTCTCGTTGAATCAATTGATCTAATGTACGACCAGCCATTTCACGTCTTTGCTGTTGATTTAAATTAAAATTGCCTCCAAATTGGTTGGCAAAATTTCTGGTCATCTGGTTGTACGCTGTTCGCAGCTCGTTCACGCTGATTTTCTCATCATTCACAAGGGCTGCGTAATTGCCGTTAGGCAAAGTTTGACTACTGATAAAGCTTCCTGCATCAATAAAGACCAGCACAAAAGCAAAAAAACCAAATAGAAAGTAGACGAGTATGCTTTTCGCACTGCCAGGTTTCTTTAAAAAATCGAGCATGATTTCTCCTCTTGAATTCTAAGATGAGGATATTGTCAGCGCTACAGAATGAAGGCAAGGCCTTTTCAATTTGCAGCAACTCTCATAATAGTGCGGCGCAAAAAATCTCTTGCTAGGTCTGTCAGCTAGACCTAGAATTTAATTTGGGGAGGAAGTTTGTTTCGATTCGACATTCGAAAAATGCTAGTGGTTGGTTTTTTACTTCTATTGCCACTGATTTCGATCAATTTACAAAAACCTGGAGAAGAATTCTGGATTCTACGTCCTCTAAGTTCTTTAGTAGGTTCTACACAGGCTTTTTTTACAGGCTTTACCCAAGTCATACGAGAAACTACCCGTCGATATATTTATTTAGTGGGTATCAATCAAAAACTTAAAGATTTAGAAGCTCAAAACAAAGAACTGAAAGCCAAATTATTGCTTCTTGAGGAGATTCAGAAAGAAAATCAAAGGCTCAACAAAATGATTGGTTTTCAAGAAAATACTGAGATCGAGTTACTTTCAGCACAAGTTGTCGGTTTTGACCTTAACAGTGAAAGAGCCACGATTCGCATAAACCGTGGGGCGAAACATCAAGTAGAAAAGGGCCAAGCAGTAATCACAGATGAAGGGGTCGTTGGGTATACAATGGAAGTTCATGATGCAACCAGTATCATTCTTCTCATCTCTGACCGATATGCTGTTATTGATGCTATTGTACAAAGTAGCCGAGCTCGAGGAATTGTAGAAGGAAGTGGTCCTAATGAATGCATTCTTAAGTATTTGCAAAGGTCTGACCAAGTAGAAGTCGGAGACTTAGTTGTAACGAGTGGTTTGGACAATATTTTCCCAAAAGGTTTTCCTATTGGTAATGTAAAGCTGGTTGAAAAACAAAAATCAGGCGTATCTCAATACGTAGAGATAGAACCCATTGTGAATATCGCCAATTTAGAAGAAGTATTCATTGTACTTTCTGCTAAAAAATACAATGAAACTCGAATTAGCACTCTCGATAGTACTGGAAACTAGAATTGTTAGATAAAAAAACATTTTACTACAGCATCTTTAGCTTTTTGCTCTTCAATTTTTTGATGGCAAGTATTCAAACTTCGATTTGGCGTGAAATATTTGGAAGTTTTAGCAGTCCCGATTTATGGTTCCCCATTTTGGTTTACTTTTCCTTTTACCGCCCCTTGAAAGAAGCTTATCTGATTTGTTTTCTCAACAGTCTTGTCCTCTACCAGTTTACTCTTGTGCCTTGGGGTGTGCTTTTTTTAACTTCAATAGCTGTTGTCTTCTTACTCACTAAGTTTAAGAAAAGAATATTTTGGCCTGGCCCTACCTATTTTGTGATAACAACTGCATTAGGATTGCTGCTATTTTATCTCTTTTATTTCTTCATTAGCCTTTTTTTAGATAAGTCAGGTACTCCCAGTTTTCTCTTTTTGGATTGGTTTTTAAAGATTCTCTTAACCAGCTTATTCTCGCCGCTACTCTATTTGATGTATAGCCTGCTTGACCAGCTTTCAGGACGCGAAAAAAGCAATCCCATGGAGGATATGGTATGAGTCTTCACCTTTCTACACCTGAAGAAGAGGTCAAAGAGTATCAAGAACGATACCGCCTTTTATATTTTGTGTTGGCCACTGCTTTTGCGATCTTTTTATTGCGCCTATGGTACCTACAAGTCTATCACGGTGCCGAGTTTCGTTACTATTCTGAAAAAAACCTTGTAAAGGTGCAAAAACTCATGGCCCCAAGAGGTCGAATTTTTGATCGAGAGGGACGAGTTCTTGTCGATAATCTTCCAGGTTTTGAAGCTACCATTACCCCCCAATATGCCACACATTTAGAAGAAACCTCCAATGCAATTAGTGAAATCTTAAAGCTCCCAGCAAAAAATATTGTTAAAAAAGTAAAAAGGGGAAGTCGACAAAATGGACCTTACCGAGAAGTTCGTGTTAAAGAAAATCTTGAACGTGATGAGGTAGCAAGACTTGAAAGAATTCGACTTGACCACCCCGGTTTAGATATCAACATGTTCATAAAAAGAAGCTACCCTTTGCATGAAAATGGAGCTCAGCTCTTTGGCTACGTGGGAGAAATCACTAAGAATCAATTGCCAAAATTGAATCAAAATCGAAAAAAAGAGAATCGCTTCACGCAAGGTGATATTGTAGGTAAAAGAGGAATCGAAGAAAGCTTTGATGAATCACTACGTGGAAAGGACGGCGTTAGCTTTAAACAAGTCGATGCTTTTGGTCGACTGGCTCAAGCAAACACTTCTGAAGTTTTTAAAGCTTTTGAATCAACAAAGCAACCCGTACCTGGTGCAAATATTGAACTCACAATTGATGCAGACATTCAAGTAGCTGCTTACAAGTCTTTTTTAGAAAAAGAATTCATTGGCGCTATGGTTGCCATCAAACCAAAAACAGGAGAAATTTTAGCTTGGCTCTCGATGCCCTCTTATGACCCCAACAACTTTAGCACCGGAATCTCACAAATAATCTGGAGTCAGCTCTCGCAAGACCCCTTTAAGCCTCTTCGCAATAAAGTCATTCAAGATCATCACCCTCCTGGCTCTACCTTTAAAGCCATAGTTGCCGCCGCTGGACTTCAAGAGAAAGCAATCACTCCTAGCACGACTTTCTTTTGCCCTGGAAGAATTCGCTTTGGCAGAAAAATCTATCACTGTCACTCTCGAGGGGGGCATGGCAATGTGAATGTCTTTCAAGCACTAGAGCGCTCTTGCAATGTCTTTTTCTATCGTCTTGGAGATATCTTAGGTATCGACAAAATCGCCAAATACGCTAAAGCTTTAGGCATTGGTAAGAAAACAGATATAGAAGTAAAAGGAGAAACTAGCGGTAATATGCCGACTTCACAATGGAAGCAAGATACAATTGGTGAGCCATGGCAAAGAGGTGAAAATCTCAGCAATGCGATCGGACAGGGTTTTATTCTCACCACACCGATTCAGCTTGCTTCTGCTTTCTCGAGTTTTGCCAACAAAGGGCCAGTAATGAAACCCTATGTAGTTAAAAAACTGAGTCGAGATAACAATGAAGTACTTTACGAGGCCAAACCAGAAATCATTTATGACCCCTCTGATGAAAATGCAAAAGTGAAAATTTCAAAAAAGAATTATGAAATTGTACAAAAAGGTCTTTTTAATGTTACCAATGGAGAGGCTGGAACTGCACGCTGGTATAAAATTCCTGGGGTACAATTCTCTGGTAAAACAGGTACCGTACAAAATTTTTCTTTAAGCCCTGATCAAGTCTATGTAAAATGCAAAGAGCGTCCAATGAAAGAGAGACATCATGGTTGGTTTGTTGGCTATGCACCTTCTGAAGACCCAGAAATACTAATCGCTATTTTTGCAGAACATGCTTGCGGAGGCTCACTAACAGCTCCCGTTGCAAGAGATGTTTTTCGTAGTTATTTTGA
>CAZZCP010000017.1:0-6221 GCA_964653235.1 uncultured Pseudobdellovibrionaceae bacterium
GGCGATTTCGTCGACGATCTCAACCCCGATTCGCTCCCGCTATCGGCAGGTCAGGTCGTTACTTTGAACACCGCAAGGTTTGAAGTTCTCGATGCAGATAAAGCTATCTATGCTGCCGGAAGAATTGGAACCGCCACAGGACCATGGGATCGCGGCAATATCATTTGGAGCTCTGTTAGCTGGGCCGGAAAACAATTTGCTTTTAATGCCCACCGAAGAGACCCACAAGAGCTTTATGTTTATGCTGTAGAGCCTGCAAACATAACAGTCACTCAAGGGACAACAGTTTTAGATAGCGCAACTTTGAGTGCTGGAGCAAATGCAACTTTAAGTTGGTCGCAGGTTGGAAGCTATCAGGTATCTTCTACCGGAACGATTCTGGCTTTTCATATTTCAAGAGAGTCGAACCAATATGCTGACCCTAAGCCCTTACTTCCTAGTTCAAAAGAACTCATTGGTATCCCATCGAGCTCGATGCGTGCCAATAGCTTTTTTGATTCAACCAATATTACATTGATTCACTCTAACTCTGTTGAGACAAGCGCTGTTTTAAACAAAAACTTAGATTTACAAGTTTCACCTCAAGGAGAATCAAGCCTTTATCAAAGTGAAAGTTTATTGATTCAAAGTGACCGAGTGATTTCGGGTGCAGCTTATGCCGATACAAATGGGGGTTGTTCTACGCCATTCTTACCAACGAACTTAATGAGAAAACGATTTGCCGTAAATCATGGTTCTGAGTTTGTCGCATTTGCCAGTAAAGAGGCGGGATCTATTGATGTCTACGCTCCTGGCGCAGAGATTGGCACTGATGCACCCATTGCGAATTTACCGCTCGTTCGATCTGGCTCGAACCCCAAGGCTCCTTACCGAGTGCGTACCACCAATATTGCCGCTGGAACTCGCTTTGTTTCCACTGTACCCGCTGTTGGCTATTATCAGCCAGACAACTCTTCATCTGCCGCAGCTTTTGAAGATGAGACATTGCTATTGGGTACAAATGATGAAAACTAATCAGCGAAATGCAAGGCCAGAAATAAGCGGTTTAATGCTTAAGCTTTCTTTTAAAAAAGTAGGTCAATGTAAGTCCAACAAAAAAACCAGAAACATGAGCCCACCAGGCAATACCAGGTCCTCCAATTCGCATGAATATAAAACTTGATAAGGTTTGCATTACGATCCAGATACCTAGATAAAACCAGGCTGGTAAATCAATGATATATCCTATAGCAAAACTTTTTATATTCACATTAGGGTAGAGGTATGCTCCTAAGACACCTGATATCGCTCCACTGGCTCCAAGACTTGGTACTGCAGACTCAGCCCAACAAAAGCTATGTGTGATAGAGCCCATGACCCCACAGATAAAATAAAATACAATAAATCCAAGTCGACCAAAAGCCTCTTCGACATTGTCGCCAAAAACCCATAGGTAAAGCATATTGGGCAACAAGTGAAAGACTCCTGCGTGCATGAACATAGATGTAAAAAGTGTATGAGGAGATTGAAAATTCAAAATCTCTACCGGTTTAAGTGCATACGTTTGATAAATTTGATCTAATGGTTGATGACTAGCAAGCGTTAAAATAAAAATCAAAACATTCAAACAAATAAATCCTATTGTAACAACAGGAAAAATACTTCTTGGATTTTCATCATAAATCGGTAGTAAGAAAGCAAAATAACGAAGAAAGCAAAATAACGAAGAAAGAAAAAGCGAGTAAGGGTGGGGCGACGATTTAAAAAACCACCCATTTGTTTAAGTTCTTCCATCTTCTCGTTTTCGTTTCTATACTTTTGAAATTCTCGGTTTACAAGCTTTACATCTGATGAAATTTCTTGACTGATTTTTGCCAACTCAATCAAGTTTAAGCTATCATGTATTGGTAGCCATAAACCTCTGCATTTTGCACATTTTTTTATTCTCACTTTTGAATTGTAACTGTATATAACTTCATCCAAAGCGACATTGCATCTAGGGCAAGAACTAATTAGAATTAAATCTTCTTTTGGTGGAACAAAAATTTCTTTAATGCGCGAGAGATCAGCTGAATCAAGACTTCGTTTAAATACTCCAAACTCTTTGTGATCAAACCAAATTTCATGACAGCTCTCGCATTTATCGACAACAACATTTTTGCACTGATAAGGTCGCATAGATTCATCACAATCTGGACATTTTAGGTGTCCCCTTTTGCGAATAGGACTTAAATTAGGAAATAATGATTTTATAGCTTCTATTTTTTCATAATTCTTTAGGTAAGCCAAAATTCGTCACCGATGAGATTTTAACTTGAAGCACTTAAAATTCTATTCTTTTTAAAAACTTTCATCAAACTCAATCTCAAAACAGAAGAATCATTGCTCTACATATTCGAGATGGACTTAAGAACATAAAAATAATCAAAAGCGAAAACTATATAAAAACAATCCTGTAAAAAAGAATAGATTGATAAGACTTACTCCCCTCCAAAAAGAATTCACTAGCAAGGGTGTGGGGCCATAGAATAAAATTTTATGATTCCAATAGGTAAAGAGCGGTGAGATATAAAATCCTAAACTCGTTGCAAAATCAATCATCTGCTTTAAAGAACTCGAAAAAAAGAGCAATAGAACTACAGCACCTGCAAACAATAAAATCGATGAGTAAGCATTCTTCCAGTTTTCAAAATGAAAGTGCAGACAATCAGTCAAAACTCGGGGAAAGCCATCCATTACAGTCAGCAGAGTTGAGTATAAAACCAAAAAAAGCGCAAAGCCAACGGGAAGATACAATAGATCTGGCAAAGGAGCAGTTATTAAGCTTAATATTTGATTTACGAAAATCGTAGTTTTCGCTGAGAACTCAAGGCCACTTGCTGTCATTCCAAAAACCACAAAAAATAGAGCCAAAAGACATGTCATTATATAGCACGACTTAAATTCATCAATGCTGTAATTTTGCTTTTTTAAAGTCCATTCCGATGTCATTAGAGTGACGTCCATCCCGGTTGGCATCCAGCCAATAAAAGCAATTAAAAAAGCGAGCTTGCGCGCATCGATTTCAGGTATCGAAAAACTCAGACTCACTTCGGGCACAACCTGAGTTCCCAAATACAATAAAATCAAAGTCACAAAGACGAAAATGAATTTCATGAATCTTTCAAGCGCTCTTAAGCCTCCCAACATTAAGAAAGCAAAAGAAAATAGCAAAAGCAGAATACTTTTACTTAGACTGGCCTCCCCAAAATCAAAAAGATTCACAAAAAGAGCTGAGCAAAGCATCGATATAGCGGCAATAATACTAAACATGCTCGTCAATATCACAAAAAATAAAACATAGAGATTGTATTTGCCTCGCTCGACATAAGCTTCAACCAATGATTTTTTTGTTTTTAAAGAATAGAGAGGCCCAACTAAAAAAGAGGGGTATCGAAGAAAATGAATCGCTATAATTATAAAAATCCCCCAAAAACCAATTTCAACTCCCGCACGAGTTGATTGTACAAGATGAGAAACCCCAACAGATGCTCCTGCAAATAGAAGACCGGGGCCAAGAGATTGAATGATTTTTTTCACATACATAAGAGTCAAACTAAGTCTACTTCATAGGATGCAACAGCTAAATTTAAATTTACGATATTTATTATACAAATCTATATATTGAAATTCTTTTTTCTATCAAATTGTTCAAATTTTTATATTCCCAAAGTCTTAGTTTCATTATATTCGAAGTTTGTAAATCATCTTTTAATTCAATTACCCTTAAGGAATTATTGTTTTGAAGTCTAGAAGACCAGAACCAGAAGAAGACGGTTTTTTTGTAAGAACCAAAAATAACCAAGGCTTTATGGGAGCCTATGCAAGTGATCCATTTATGAAAGCCTTTATCTCGTTTTCTACAAAGGCGCCTGGCCCTGTACTTGATGTAGGTGCGGCTTACGGAGTAGCTACAATACCCTGCCTGAATGCCGGGGCAAGAGTTATTGCAAATGACATTGACTTAGAACACTTACAGATTTTAAGTGAAGATGTAGATCCTAAAGATCGTGAACGACTCTCACTTATGCCTGGTCAGTTTCCTGATCAACTGGTGATTGATTCTAACTCAATAGGAGCAGCTTTACTTGCTCGAGTTCTTCATTTTTTTACGGGAGAAGAAATTCAAGAAGCAGCAACCAGGCTATACGACTGGATCGCACCAAATGGTAAAGTATTCGTTACTGCAGAAACCCCCTACTTAAAAAACATTAAAGACTTTATCCCACTTTATGAGGAGAAAAAAATGCGAGGCGATGAGTGGCCTGGTTGGATGGAAAACTTTGCCGAAATCGATTCAAGAAAAGGGGATAATCTGCCAAAATCCCTGCATCGCCTAGATGTAGATGTATTAAAAAGGGTCTTTGAAGAGGCTGGATTTACAACAGAAAAATGTGAGTTTTTCCCGAGACCTGAATTTCCTGAAAGCCTACAACTCGATGGCAGAGAAAGTGTTGGCTATATTGGCAGCAAAGATCAATAAAAAGAATTACAGCTGATATCTGATACCAGATATTTGGTATCAGTTATCTGTTTTGTTTCATTCCCATAAGACTTTTGATTCGAAAGCCCTTTATTCATTAGCATTATTTTTTATTCGTAGTATGCTAAATTTATGCTCATTCAAGAAACCCTTTCAAAAGCAAGTGATGCTCTAGAGCAGGCCAATATACATTTTGCCTTGATTGGCGGTTTTGCCTTGGCTGCTCACGGAGTCGTTCGAGCAACTCAGGACATTGATCTACTAGTTGATGGAATTAAAAAGTCCGAATCCATTTCTGCACTAGAAAATACTGGATTTGAAATTATTTTTAAAACTGAAGAGGTGGCACATTTATCGGGCCAAGGTCAATTGGATTTATTATTTGCCAATAGAGAACCTACTCGACAAATGATTGAGCGAGCCAAAAAAATAAAGTCTTTTCCTGTGCCTGTAGTTGCAGCGGAAGATCTGATTGGATTAAAAATTCAGGCTTACAAAAATGATTCAAAAAGAGAATTTCAAGACAAAGCAGACATACAGGCCTTGATGGAAAATTGCCATAATTTAGACTTTGATAAAATCAAAGAATATGCCGATATGTTTGAAGAATGGCAATTCATTCAAGATCTTAGAGATAAGTTATGAATTATAGTGAATACATTCAGTTTTTAGAGTCCGTTTTTGCTTTTGTAAAAACCAAGCCCGCTCGTAAAAAAATACCTACTATGAACAATATTAAACTTTAAACAACGGAGAGGATGAGATTATCGATTCGCTTTCAGTTCGGCACCATTCGGTTCGCTCAGTTAGCTCAGTCATGCAATCTTCAATAGTTCAAATTTATTGAGCTAGTCTTGCTTAAGGCAAGGTTCACAGAGCAATAATTTGATCCTTCAAGAGATGATATTCATTATTTCTTTGGTCGATGATCGTCTTTGTATGAACAGGAATTAAGATTGCAGAACAAGTTTCGTTAGGTTGATCAAGTCTGATACTTGTTAAACAATATTGACATCGTTATAAATATCGTTTAACATTAGAATGTTTTATTTTAGGAGATTCTTTATGGCTGTAAAAGTATCGTCAAAATACCAGGTGGTTATTCCTGAAAAAGTTCGGTCATTGCTTGGACTGAAACCTGGGACCCAAGTCGATGTTATTGCTAAGGGTGGAGTGGCATATATCGTGCCTATACCGACTGTAGAAGATCTTAAGAATAGTTTTGAAGGAAAGATAACTACTAAAAAGCTTAGAGACAAAAAGGATCGTAAGCTTTGAAAACTAAAGTCATTGACTCATCATGCTGGATAGAGATTTTTGCAAGTGGTTCTTTAGCAAAAAAATGTCAGAAAGAAGTGAGTTCTGCCAAGTCTATAGCAGTTCCATCACTTGTAATTTATGAAGTATATCGAAAAGTGAAGCAGTCCATCTCAGACGAAAGTGGCCTATCAGCTATTTCTTATATTTCACAATTTGATGTGCAAGCTCTCACTAGAGAAGTTGCTCTTTTAGCTGCTGACCTGTCATTACAGTATAAATTAGGAACTGCTGACAGTTTAATCCTTGCACACGCCCATGAAATCTCCGCAGAGCTGATTACTTTAGACAATGATTTTAGAGGCTTGCCGCGTGTTCGAGTGATATCATAATTATCAATTCGATTTTATAAATGGCGGAGAGGCTGGGATTATTGATTCGCTTCAAGCTCCCTCTATTAGAC
>CAZZCP010000017.1:6231-35881 GCA_964653235.1 uncultured Pseudobdellovibrionaceae bacterium
CGCAAAATTTAATAAAGCATTTAAGGTATTTATCAACCAACTAAAGAGCATATCCTCACTTAGCACCTTGCTCTTTTTTGCTGCTTTTTTTGGGGCCGTATCAGGATTTGCTTCACAGAAGTTTCAATGATCCACCTAAAACAATGAAGATTTTGGATGAATTATTTTTCTTGCGAAGATCGTTATTGGAAATCATTCCAGTCTAAAACTCAAAACTCTTGATCTCTTTCCATCTTTTATTGAGAGCCTCGACTCTGCCTTGCCATTCAAATCTTCGTAACAATCTCTTGCCAACAGGGTTGCGAACATAGCTCAGCCAATAAGGCGAATAAGCTTGTGGCTCTAAGCATTTTTCTTCCGTTTGAATGCACTCTCTTCCCAATCGGCTTACCATTCTTTCAAAACAAGTATTGAAGGTTTCATTGCGCTTGAAAAGCAGTTCAAACAGCCAACTTGTTCTAGTAAAAGTCCATGGGTTGCTTTTAATTTCCGTCTCTTTTGAAAACACCTGAGGCAGCTGAAATACATCAAAACTTTTGATAGACTTCAGGAAAGAATAGAAAGCTCTTAACTCGGTTTCGATCAACCTTTTTTGCAGTTCCTTGGTTATAGGCTTGTTCTTTAACTCAGTCGGTAAACTTTCTATATATGTATGAGCAAGGGGATAAGTTTCATAGGCTTCTTTCAAAAAGTTCTGACTTTGGCGAATATTGATGAAAGATATCATGGCAAATAACATACTATTTGGATGATTGATAGAATTCACAAAAAAGTTTTTAATTTTTATAAGCTCATCCACGACTTCTTTTTCTTGCCCTTGCTGAATTTTTTACTGAGTTCTAGCTCAACAAGCCTGTGTGCCTTCAAAAAATCTATAGAGTTGAATTCTAAAGAAAGTAAGCCCGGCTCTAAATCTACGGCTAAGCCACCCAGCTTGATCAAATCTCTATATCTACTTTTTAACAGCTCAACTTTCTCCCGATTGTTTTTAAGTTCCTCTTTTCTTTCGGTAATCTCATCCAATAAGCAAATAGCCTTTTCACATGGTAGGATATTTACCCCAAACTTGATTCGATCACGGGATTCTTTATTTAAATTGTCAAAGAGTTCTTTTATATTTTTGTTTTGGTTTGATTTCAGTTTATTATGGTATTCTGTTCCTATCTTCATTGGATCTTGATCTTTTAATGCTCGAAATCCCAATGCGTATTTATAGGCTTCTATGTATTTTGTTGGCGCTTGAGGGTATTTTTTATTGATTAAACTTTGGGCTTCGGGCTTAAGTGGCACATCAGAAATATTTATGACAATGAATGCTACCAATAAAGCAGCCGTAGGTATTAAAAAGTACTTTATTCCTTGCTTGACTTTAAACATAGATCCTCCTGCTTGAAAAGCTCATTCGACGAGTTACACGAGCAAAAGAGTTCACGTATTTAAATATTAGCGACTTTCAATCACAGCTTACAAACTGAAATTCATTTTTGTATCAGATGGATTTACTTGGAGTCTCGCTGTGCTCTTACAAGTAAAAGTTACAACTGTTTATACATTGAGAAAAATCTATCGCTAAGAATTTCAATAGCTGCTCCCTTTTATTTCACTTCGGAAATCCTTCCGAAAGCAAATAAGTACCTAAAATGTTTCGTGTATTCTGTCCGAGTTTTTTTAGAATGTAAGGCTTTTTCGGACAAGTATTCTAGGTCATTGAAAGTGAGAATGAATTTAGTAGAAAAAGTGAAGTAAAAGGGAGCAGCTAATGCCATTTAGCCTAAAAAGTATTGAAAATGTCTCAAGACTGCATCGGTTGGGGAGCTCATTATAAATTGCTTGAAAATCTTGGTTTTGCTCTATGCGAGAACTGAAATTTTATGATAATCTAGAAAAAATTTAAATATATAGGTATTGATTTTGAAAAATTTAATCGCAGTTCTCGTTTTTATCTTCCATGGTTCTCTTTTTTGCTCTGACTTTCAAGGAGGATTTATGGGAGTTGAAGTTCAAGATAAAGACGGGATAAAAACGATTGTTTTTGAGGGCAAAAATTACGATGGTAAGTTAAGAAAAGTTGAGTTGCCTCTAGATGATATGGGTAAGATATGCCATAAAATGGCTCTTCAATATTTGGTTATGCCAAAGACGCAAAAGAATCAAAGGCTCATCTTTAATGTCAATCTGAATCGTCCTAAAGGCACAACTTCTCGATGTGTTTTGAAATGGGGAATAGCAGCAGGCTAAATCAACTTCTTAAAATACATATGATCGGGAACTCTCAAGAAATTTCTGCCCTCACAGAGGCTTAGCCTAAGTAGCTTACCAAGTTTCTAAGATTGCAAATCTCATCACAGTAAAATATATGGGAGTGGTGATTTCTCTTCTTGCAGGCCATTTAGACTTTTTTTAGAAATTACTAATAATAAATCCAACATAGCTGCCTAACAAAACAAATCCTTGAGCTCTCGTCACAATCCAATCTGTTTTGACAAAATAAAGTAGTAACAAACTAAAAAACAACATAATGGGAATGGAATAGGTTATACTTTGCTCAGCTACTGTCAGTGGAGCGATAGAACCAGATACTCCTCCAATGAAAAGTAGATTGGCGATATTGCTTCCAATTATATTGCCAACGACGATTCCACCCTTATCCTGTCTTGCTGCAGCAACTGACACCATAAGCTCGGGAAGAGATGTGCCTATAGCGATCATCGTTAACCCAAGAATATTCTCCGGGATATTGAGCTGCTTCGCTGTCCAAAGAGCTTCTTCAATCAGATACTTTGCTCCAAATACAATAAGAACGGCTGAAAGAATTATCACAAATATCTCTTTAACTAACATCAGATCTAGAGAAAAAAGGCTTAGTCCCTCCCGTGAGACTGAGTTTGTATTCTTAAGATATGGCAATCTCTTTTTTATTCCTTGCCTGACAGGCTCTAGATACTCGAAATCAAAAACAAACTTCATAAAGTCTCGAAACTGATAGGCACGCTGCTGAACCGAGGACAAAACAACAAAAAATAGGTACAGAATATACAAAGCAAGAAGGGACCATGCCTCGGTTTGGCTAAGAATATTATTCAGCGAAAACAGAAAGAAGAGAGCTGTACTTGCAATCATAATAAATCCGTCTCTATCATGCATTTTTGCATCCGTACGAATGGAGCGGATGAAAGCTGATAAACCAAGTATCAAGCCTATATTTGCAATATTGCTTCCTACAATGTTACCCACGATGAGTTCAGGCGCATTATTCATTGAAGCTGAGATAGAGGAAGCAAGCTCTGGAATACTTGTTCCAATAGATGTAATAGTTAAACCGATCACAAGGTCACTAACGCCCAGCCTTTTTGCAATTTTTGCCGAGTATTCAACAAATAAATCTGCACCCTTTGATAAAGCAAAAAGAGAAATCAGAAAAACAAAAATATGAAATATCATCACTGAATCTCTCTTTGACGCTTGTTAATGAATACAGTTAAAGGCGGCATAACCAAAGTACTTATTGCTGTAATAGAAATAAGAGAAGTATACAACAAACTGTCTATGATTTTCATTTGAAAGGCTATATAGCCTACGGAAATCGTTACAGTGAGACGAATCGAAGACAGCAGGCCAAATGATAGAGATTCTCTCCAATTGAATCCGGTAATGCGAGATCCGATAATTCCAAAAATAATTTTTGCCAAAATGGCACTGAGTACGATTCCAATGAAAATTAAATTCGCGCTTTTTAACTCATTAATAAATTCAAAATTGAGATCAAGCCCAACCGAAAAGAGAAATATAGGAACAAAAAATCCGTAACCTATTGTACGTAGTTTGTCTCGAATATCCTCAATACTAACTATAGAAGAAAGACAATAGCCGACTAAAAAAGAAGATATAATTGATGGAACATCTAACATTGAAAACAGAAAGGTCACCATTAGCAGTATTGCAATAATGAGCCTTAAGCGCCCTTCATGCTCTTTTTTTTCAGAAAATTTTTGAAAAAAATAAGTTACCACCTCAGGCAAAAACAAACGTAAAACTACAACAAGCGAAACCAATAGACCAAGCAAAATCGGCAAAGAAAAGCGATAGTGAGGTTCGATGTTCTTGAAAATAAGAAAGGCAAGAAACGCGCCCAACAAGTCTAAGAAAGCAACATTTGATTTAACAACTTTTTCAAATTCTTCATTGCCACCAACAAGCTGTTCAATGGTGGAAAACGAAATTAATATAGATGAAGTTAAAAACATAGCCGCAACAAATAAGCTGGTTGGTATAGGATAGCCTATACTAGAGGAAATTAGATATCCTATCAGAGATGGAATCAGTCCACTAAATATCAGTAGCAAAACTCCCTTTTTATTAAAAACTCGCGCACGATAGTCTGGAGATTCAAATCCTGCTAAAAGCATTAAAAAATTAGCACCTACAAAAGCAAACATTCTTAAGGTTTCATTTGGAGAAACGTAATTAAAGGCATTTGGACCTACGATAAAACCAGCCCATATTAAAGAGGTCGCAAATGGCAAATGAAACCATTTAAATAATGAAGGTACAAGCAGACCAAAAAACAAAACCAAACCCAAAATAGGTAACATTTCAGTTGAATTTATCACTTACCTTAACCTTAGAAAGAATTGACCTAACATTGGAATGAAACTGCTCCCAATCACAATGAACCATTCAAAAGTTGTCAGCGGAACTAAATCCAATGCCACTTGAACAAATGGTATGTGAACGCTGGCAAGAAATACAGCTACACAAAATAGTACAGCTCCCCAAATATGAGTATTTTTCGTAATATCATTTGAGAAAAAGCTTGAACCAGACTTTCTTAGGTTAAAGACGTTGAAAACTTGAGAAATCCCCAAGGTTAAAAAAGAAATCGTTACAACTTTTTCAAAAGAACTCTTTAGTATAAATGCATATACGTAGAATAAACCCAAGACAGTAAGGGTAATCAAGCTTCCATAAAAAAAGATAAAATACCAATGAGTCTTCTCTAAAATTTTTTCTTCTGCACCTCTGGGCGGTCTGGACAAATAGGTTTCATCTCCTTTTCCCATTCCCAATGCCAATGCAGGAAAAACATCCGTTACTAGATTTAAGAAAAGTATCTGTAAAGGAGTAATGGGGAGCTGTGAACTAAATACGGAAGCAATTCCAACAACAAATACCTCACTAATATTGCAAGAAAGTAAATAAATAACAAATTTTCTTATGTTCGCAAAAATAACTCTACCCTGTTCAACAGCAAATACAATGGTTTGAAAGCGATCATCTTTAAGCACCATATCGGAAGCTTCTCTTGCTACCTGAGTGCCTCGCATGCCCATCGCTACACCAATATCAGCCTTCTTAAGGGCAGGAGCATCATTCACCCCATCTCCAGTCATCGCAACAACATAGCCTTGTTTTTGATAATACTCTACAAGTCTGAGCTTTTGCTCCGGACTGACTCGGCTGAAAATGGAAGTTTTATCAAGGCGACTTTTTAACTCATCAGACCATGGTTCTAATAGATCTGATCCAGAAACGGGCATCAGTGTATCACTTGCAAAACCAATATCACTGGCTATTTTTACTGCTGTTCCTGCCTGATCACCGGTAGCCATTACAACTCGAATTCCTGCTTGTCGACACTTCGCTATCGCAACTGGAACATCTTGTCTTGCAGGATCAATGAGACCAACGAGCCCCCAAAAAGTGAGATCATTATAAATATCTTCATCTTCACACATTATAGGGATCTCTCTGGAGGCAACCCCAAGCACTCTTAGTCCTTGCCGAGCCATCTGATGATTCTGTTCTCTCCACTTTTCCTTTTCTTCTTGGCATAGATTGCTGTTAGAAATGACAGATTCTGGCGCACCTTTTATTGCAACTAAAATTTTATCTTTTTGACGGTGGAGGGTAGCCATCATTTTTGTTTGTGAATCAAATGGCACTTCAGAAACTCTTGGGTATTGTTCTTTCAAGTTCAATTCTAACCCAATGGTATCTAAAAAAAAACGTAGTAGGGCAATTTCCATTGGGTCACCGATACTGGGTTCATTTACATTGAATTGAGCATCATTGCACAGCCCAGTCATCATAACTAAATTCTTTAATTGAAGTGGAAATTTAGAAAAATGTAAGTGCTCACCTTGATTGAATAACTCTAGTTTTTGTAAATCTGTATTTAAGCTGGCAGAAAACCTACCTTCCTCGGTGAAAATCTCAGATACGGTCATCACATTTTCTGTCAAGGTGCCCGTTTTATCCGTTACAATCACACTTGTCGCGCCAAGCGTTTCAACAGCAGAAAGTCTATTAATGAGTGCATTTTCTCGAGCCATGGTCCATAGCCCTTTAGCCAATGCGATTGTAGCGACAATAGGAAGTCCCTCAGGAACTGTCGCTACAGCCAAGGCAATAGCTGTCTGAATCATTAGTATTGGGTCTTTTCCAGTAAGTAGACCACTCAAAAAAACAGATATAGATATAAGTATAGTCAACCAAAGTAACTTTTTCCCAAGACGATCCAAGCGTTTTTCTAAAGGTGTTATTTCTTCCTCAGCACGATTGGCAAGGATCGCGATTTTGCCAAGCTCCGTATTCATTCCTGTTCCTGTAACTACAGCTGTGCAAACACCCTTAGTGATAGAAGTTCCCTTCATCAACATGTTGGCACGTTCAGAAAGTGCCACTGTCACTGACAACTGTAAGTCTCCTTCTTTTTCTACAGGCACAGACTCCCCAGTTAAAGAAGATTCATCTACATTTAAATTATGACTTTTGATAATTCTTGAATCTGCGGTGATTACATCTCCAGCCTCTAATAGAAGAATGTCACCTGGAACCAACTCCTCTGATGAGATCAATTGTTGATTTCCATTGCGCAAAACTCTAGCGAGGCTTTGTCCCATTTTTCTAAGAGACTCCATAGATGAAATGGCTCTCACTTCTGTAACAAAACCAATAAGCGAATTTACGAGAAGAACTAGAACTATCGCAATGGCATCTAAAAAGTCACCCGTCATGCCAGCGACCAGTGCTGCAATGGCCAGTAAGGCAACAAGAAGGCTTTTAAATTGTCGAAAAAAGATATACGCCCAACTGGGTGGCATCTGTGTTGTGATTTTGTTGAGACCAAATTTAGCTTGACCCTGTTTGATTTGCTTGGTGGTCAAGCCAGTTTCAGGATCGATTTCAAGTTTTTTAAAAATTGCCTGTGGAGTAATGGTCCACGGGTAGTCATCATACATCATAAAAGTTCAATAAGACTTTTTGTTTATCTAATCAACATCTGAAGTGGGTGCCGTATAAAAGGTATGGGTTATTTGGAATTCCCCAAAAAAGAGGCACAACTTCTCGATGTGTTTTGAAATGGGGAATAGCAGCAGGCTAGTTCATCATGCTGGAGAGAGATTTTTTGCAAGCGGTGCTTTAGGGTGATTAAACCTGGAGGACACCTTCGAATTGCGGTTCCTGATTATTTACACCCTAAAAATCGCTTCAAGTGGAGGAAATGTCCAAGAATTTCCACCTATGTACATATTAGAAACCTTCAATCCGTTTTTAAACCCTTAGTAAGTTTCATAATGGTGTCTAGCCGAGGGTTGCCGCTTTTCTTGAGATCGTAAAAAGTTCTCTTGGCAAGGTTCACCGATTTAAGAGCATCGGATTTTTTCTTGATCTCCCAGTGCGCAAGAAGAATTTCCATGAACTCTTCCTGGTCACCCTCAAGCAGACACTGAACAAGAGCCTGAGCAATGAACTCCGAGTCACCAAGATTTTCACTCGGATTATGGTCCTTAGTTTTTACGTTCTGTTTCAATTTTACGATGGGCATTTCCTCAATCGAGGAAGCTCCGCGCTTTTTTGATAGAAAAAAGTGTCAGGATCACTTATTCAACATCTGAAGTGGGTGCAGTATACAAGTGTACGGGCCTCCCTTGTCTTGTGTTTTTCTTTGTGTTTTTTGGGCATAAGAGCTCCTTTCTACATGTGTCGGCACAGCGAAATGGTGTTTGGAACTCTAACTGTTTGAAATCTGACTTGGTTTTCTTAGCCCTTGGGATTTTTCACTACTCGCGTAATTTTCGAAAAAACTGTGGGGCAAATATGGGGCAAAGCCAATTAACGTCTACTAACGTTGACCCGACTGCTATATACATTTGGGACAAAGATTTACGCCTTGTAACGGTTCTCCACTTATGATACACTAAAGCCGAGTTGAAAGGATATATATTATGCCAACCAAAAACCCCAGATTAAATGTGGTGTTGAGTGATGATATTTATAAAACAATTGAGCACATTGCAGCTCAAGAAGGTAAATCTATGTCCGTTGTTGCTAAGGAACTACTTGAAGATGCTATTGATAAGCATGAGGATATGCTTTTATCAGAATTTGCTCAAAATCGTGAAAAACAATCCAAAAAAAGATTAAGCCATAAAGATGCCTGGAAATAAAAACTTTAACATTGAGTATTTAGATTCAGTTGTTAAAGAAGATATTCCAGCACTACCTAAAACCATTCGAACTCGAGTCAAAAAAGCTATTGAGTCACGTTTGTCAGTCGATCCTGTTGGGCTAGGAAAACCACTAAGGTATAGCTTTTCAGGGCATAGAAGAATTCGCGTTGGTGATTACAGAATTGTTTATCGAATTGAAAAATCAAAAAATGTGGTTTTGATAGTTATGATTCAACACCGCAAGAAAGTTTATGAGTAGATCCAGTCTTGAAGACTACACTTCGATCTTTATTCGTCAGAGAACAGTTTCGGACTTATGGCTAAAAAAATCTTAGGTTCGTGACCTTTTAACTGGCAAGAATTTGGCGGAGAGGCTGGGATTATTGATTCGCTTCAAGCTCGCCGCCCTTCGGTTCCCTCACTTTGTTCGGTCATGCAATTTTTATCTTCCTGATAAAAATTGTCGAACCCACGGTACGCTATTAACGCACATACGCGTTCCAGTCCCTCGATGCTAAAATAGTGGGATTATAGTAACCCCTCGAAATCACTTAATTATTGAATAATTTTAACGGGTTGCCCACGCTCTTTTCTTTTGGTTGTTTTTCCCAATTTATGGGTATTACTTTCCCAAAAGTTTCCCAAATTTTAGAGCTCTTGCTTGATGTATATTGGTTTGATATATATGAATATTGAGTGTTTAATATTTGAGGTGCTGCCAATGAAAAACTTGAACTCTGATCCAATTTTACAGCAAATTGTTGCAAGGCTTTCCCAAAACATCCCTGCAAAACGAATCTACTTATTCGGCTCTCAAGTGACTGGTCCCACCCACCAAGATTCCGATTATGACTTTTTGATTTTGGTGGAAGATTCAGACAAGAAACATATCCCCGATTTAATTGATAAAGGCCATCGCTCGTTAAAAGGTATAAAGGCCTTCATCGATATCGTTGTAATGACCGAATCTCAGTTCCATGAACAGTTAGATGTTATCAATAGCATCCCTGAAACTATTCGTCATGAAGGTGTCGAACTCTATGCCTCATGAAAAACAGCGAAAAGAATCTATCAAATGGTTCCAGCAGGCGGCAGAGGATCTTCGGTTTGCCAAATATGGATTTGAGGCCACCCCACCTTTTTTAAAGGGATCAACGTTCCATGCCCAACAGTGTGCTGAAAAAGCTGTGAAAGGCTATTTAGTTTTTCATGGCAAACGAGTGCCTCGAACCCATGATTTACGAGGCCTTGCAGAGCTCGCCATTGAGATAAATTCAGACCTCGAAAGCCAACTTGAAAACGTTGGAGACTTGACAAAATATATCACAGCCTCTCGGTACCCTACCGAATTAAACTTCACAGAAGATTTAGCCCTCAAAGCCATCGATATTGCAGGGCGAGTTTACGAAACTCTTTATAGTGCGATCACTACCAAGAGGTGAATGCAAATGAAAACTAAACCATTGATTATCAAATTCCAGACCCCCGAAGACTTTGCGACCCAGTCTAAAAAGCATCTCTCTAAGGTTCTGCATAGCAAAGGGCAGAACCGGTTTGTGCCCCCCCACAACGAACTTATATGGGGCTCTGTGGCAGCTTATCAAAAATACATGAGTGATCAGAAATATACGATTCTTGCAACAATCTATAAACATCAGCCCCAATCAGTCTATCAGTTGGCAAAACTTCTCGAAAGAGCTCAACCCAATGTAGCCCGCGACTGCAAAACTTTAGAGGCTCATGGGTTTATCACGTTTGAAGATTCAGGCGATAGTCGCGGTGGCCTCGTTCCACAATTGGCTTTTGACTATAATGCCATAATCGTCGAACTCTCCACAGTTAAATATAAAGTGGAGTTTTAAGAAGCTAGTTAGAATTGAGAACTAATAATAGCCATTACTTTGCTTAATTTAAGGCCAATGCAAATGAACTTTTCGTTGTTCTGTAAGAAGAAAGACCTATGCCCAATGGAGCCCCATAAGGGCTTGCGCCTAGTTCAATTAGTCTGTCAAAGAAGTCAATCTTGTTGTCTTTGATAGCAAGAGCTAGAATTGACGGGCTCAATGTGGGCAGATCAGGCCCTCTTCTGTGGAAAGATCTTGCCCACATACAAGGGCGTGAAAATGCAAAACAAGTGGCCCTTGATCTATCCGATCCGTATAAGAAATTTGTAAAAGAGTTTTTTCCAAATGCAGAACTTATTGCTGATAGGTTTCACGTCTTAAGACTTTTAAACCATCACATCCTGCGAAGAAGAAAAGAAATCACCAGAGATCGAGCCTCTTGGTAAGCGCGAAAACTTCTACTCATGAGCAATAAAAATTTAGGATGGAAGGAGAGAAAAACTCTGTGGGAGTATCTTGAAAAATACCCGGAACTCAAAGAGATTCAGACCCTTCGAAGGACCTTAATCAAATGGCGTCAAGAGATCTTGAATTATTTTAGATATAGGATTACTAATGAATGCACGCACAGAGGGCTTCAATCACATAGCTAAGCTATTGAAAAGAAATGCCTTTGGCTTTAAGAGCTTCAAAAATTACAGGTTGAGAGTGCTTAATGCTGCGTTTTAACTTAAGAAAAAGGCGCACTCCCCCCTTGATCGAGTAGAGCCGTAGAACCATAAGTGGTTAGAATGTAAGTGTAATTTGGCGGAGAGGGTGGGATTATCGACTCGCTTCACGCTCGCCGCCCTTCGGTTCCCTCACTTTGTTCGGTCATGCAATTTTTATCTTCCTGATAAAAATTGTCGAAACCGTCTTGTTCCAATCTTACCGTTCAGCAAAATAAAAAAACCATACCTCTGGTATGGATTATTTTATTTTGGCGGAGAGGGTGGGATTCGAACCCACGGTACGCTATTAACGCACACACGCGTTCCAGGCGTGCGCCTTCAACCACTCGGCCACCTCTCCGTTGAAGATCTAATATGTAATGGAGATTTTTCTACTAAGCAAGGCACGCCTCCTATCGTTCAAAAAATCTCGGAAGATTTTTCTCACTATAGGTTGCTCCACTTCAAAAACTTTCACTGAAAGTTTTTGCCGCGGGCATAAGTGCGCCTTCAACCACTCGGCCACCTCTCAAAAAATACTATTCTCAATCGAAAAATAAAAAGATAATTATTTTGAGTCGTCCACAACCTCAATAACTGCATTTCTTTTAGGTCCAGCTAGAGCTGCTTCAATCTCAGGTGTTAACCTCTCCAAGTCCTGAAAGCGGTTACTCTTACAGAAGATAACGACAATCAAAATACGAGTCGTCAACGTGTTTTGCTGAAAACTCAGGTTCCTATCCACAGTGATAAAAGCCTCAAAGTCTTTTTCAATCAGTTTAAGCAACTCACCATTCTTTTTGCCCGCCCATCCCTCTTCAGGAACCGTTGATACTTCGTGATTTTGAAAACATGCCTTTAGTTTTTTGGGAAGGCATTCATCTAGGATGATTTTCACTTCAAGCTACGCAACTTCCGTCAAAGAGTCTTTTACAGCGTCCAAGAAGGCGATGACACGTTCTCTTTTAACTGTGGGAAAGTCTTCTAAAAAAACATCAATTGAATCACCATTTTTCAGATAATCAAAAAGTGTTTGCACAGGTACTCTTGTTCCAGGGAATACCTTAGCACCACCCATTACATCTGTATTTTGTTCAATGGCTTTCATCTACTCAACTCCAAATCCAAACTTAATGTTAACAGATTGCAGTTGAGTTCTCAATTTAATCTTTATTTCAGCTTTAACATGAGCCTCTCATCTGAATACAAAAACTGCTACCAATGAGAAAAAAATCCAGAAACCAGAGCCTCATCGATGATTGATTGACTCTCTAGCAGCGAGAGGCAAGAAGACTAGCCATGCTTAAAATCTGCATTTGGTTTACCCTTACAGTTCATTTTTCGGCCATGGCTGAACCCTGGCTCTCAAACCGCTACTCTCAAAATTGTGCATCTTGTCACTCCCCTGGTAGATTCAATCTAGAACCCATGCAAAGGGGCTGCTCGCTTTCTTGCCAAGGCTGCCACACCAACCCCAATGGCGGCGGCTTGAGAAACTACTACGGAAAATACAATACCGAAAGATGGCTCAAAAGTTTTGAATCGGAGTACTGGAAAATGGATAAAAAAACTCCAGCCCCCTATGAAAAGCAAGAATATGCCAAATTAGCAGAAAGATACAAAGACAAGCCTGATGCCGAGACATTCAAAAAGTTTCGCAATAACCTTGCCCTCGTCGGCCAGTCAATTTCTGATGTGGATGATAAAGCCTATGACAAATACAGAGATACGAACTGGAAGAAAACAGTGAGTAAACAAACCCAGACTCTTTATATGGCAAAGGATGACCCCTATTTTCAAACCAAAGAAAGCACCATCAATGCCGGAATTGATCTTAGGCATCTAAGCTATGATCAGCAATCAGACAATGAATTTATTGAAACCGATGAAACCTATTATGGTGGAATGGCAGCCGATATCGCAGTCGATGTAACCGCAACTCGCCTCCCTATTCATTTTGTGATGGAGCAACGTGCGCTCAACAACCCCAAAGAGGGTGATTTTGATGAGTGGTTTGGTACTGCATCACTCACTCGGTCGGCTTATATTTTGGCCGATCAGCTTCCCTACAATACATACCTTATGTATGGTCTTTACACCCCCCTTTTTGGTTTGGTAAATCCTGATCATACCGCACTTCGCAACCAAGTGGTGGGTATCAACCAAAGAAGCCGCTTTAAGGGCTGGGGTGTGGGCGGCTCTCCCAATGTTCCCTTTTTTAATTTAAGTTATTTAGAACCCCAACAAAACACAGCATTTTCACAAGATGAGGGAATTGTCGCCAATCTGGGGGCTCGCTTTGTCACTCTTGGACTCTCTTTTGCCCTCTCTTATTGGGATACCGAAGATAAGCTCAATAACACACAAAGAACCATGCAAAGTGTAGATGTTGGAAGTTTTATCGATCCTTTGGTCTTAAACTTTGAAGTAGTAGAGATTGAGAGAGAAAATTTGAGTTCGATCGATAAGGTCAGCTTGTTTCAGTTTCAACCTAAGTTGCGATTTTGGCGAGAAAACTATATCACTGGCTCATACACTTCTTTGACTTCAGAGTCCGATTTATCTGAGGGAGAGACAACAGAGTGGAGTGTGGGGTTGAGATCTTTCTTGCTTTCGAGCACCAACTTAGAATTCATGTATGTAAATCGAGACGAAGAAGATGAAACGGGAAACAAAGTCAATACCACAAGAGCTCAGTTTCAAATGCACTTTTTTTACTAAAAGGGTATATGAATATTGAGAGCATCCAAATGCCATTGAGCTGTATCGTCCTCTTTTAAATAGACCGATGTTCTTTTCACTGCAACTCGAATGTATTCAAACATCTGAAGAGCACCACCTAGTTCAAATCGATAGTCTTTGATTAAATCTCCATAGTACTCACTCTCAATCATTCGAATATAATTTGCTTCAAAGCCCAAGCGAAAGCCCTCTGAAAACAGAATCACCATATTCCACTGCCCGAAGGCTGAATTCATAATTCGGCTCTCATCGTAGCCTGCCGCAAATTGCAGTGCTATTGAATCAGCCAATGCAATCGCATAGGTGAGCTTTCCTCCTCCGCCCCAAAAAAAATCTTCGATCAAGTCGCCATAAAAATCGACATAAACGGGTGAATTGATTCGTTTGTGAATACCAATGTGCAAGTATTCATAGCCCCAGTCTCGAAGCATATTGTAATCTGCTGCAAATTCTAGTTTTAATCTGTCGGTAATTCTTTTGGTAAAGCTCATTTCATAGCCCATCCAATCGGCATAAATTCCAAAGGGATCGGCCAAACGCTGTGTACTATTTCTGGTTTTTGCAACGGGAGTAATGAAACGCCAGTAACCTTGCAATAAAAAAGCAAAATCAGAACTTGGGATATTGAGTGTCAGTACGCCGCTATTGGTCTGTAGCTTATCTGTATTTCCTCCGGCATCATTCACCAGCGGTGTTAATGATATGGATTGCTTACTAATATAATAGGTGCCTAGATCTCCGGGGGGACCAAAAGGGTTGGCTTGCTGAAAGTACTCAACCGCGCTCATTGCATGCAGTGGGCTCGATGAGAGCAGAACTACAAGGCCAAATTGCAAGAATAAAAAGAATTGTCCGGAAATTCTTTTGCCTCTAACCAAATCCATTTTTGTTCTGCCCATTCCTTGGATTCAGGGTATTGCTCAACTAGCTTCCCTAATTTTTCTTCTAGATTCTTTCTTACGTCTTTTTCTGTTTTTTCATCAATGGCTTTAAACAACAATCGATTTCTCAGCTCGGCATCCAATAAGGCAAAGTCAAACCATGCCGCAAGTTCGGCTTCTACTTTTGAAAGTTTGTTTTGGTTCAAAGAATCTAAACTTGTTTTGATGTCAGAGTAGACATTATCAGCTTGGCAAGAAATTTTCTCAAACGCAGCTTTTCCTGCTTTTTCGAAAGTTCTTAGGTGATAGCAAATACTCTCATTGAGTTTTAAAAACTTGTAAATAGCCTGCAATCTTTTTTCTTTATTTTGTTCGTCAAAGGGAAAGTCTTTATCTAAGTACTTTTTGGCAAGAGCTATATCTTCACTAATCCAATTTACTGAAAGTAATTCTTCATTTTTATAGACCTGACAGCCTTTGACTTCATTGCTTCTTAAAGTATTGAGCTCCACAAAAAATTTTTTTAAATCTACATAGTACTTTTCTTGATCTTTCTTTTCATAAGACTCTTTTTTTAAATCAAAGTCTTTAAAGGCTTCCGGGTCTATTTCTTTCAGATAATTAATAAAATCATTTGTGTAAGTCTTGTAGAGTTCACGCACTCGATTATCAAACCATAGACTGGCTCGAGATGTTGCTTGAAGGCTCTTTTCAAAAGCAATCGATAGCCTCTCGATATGATATTCATTGGGGCTCATTTTCCAAATTACTTTTTCTGATTCAAGCTTCCATTCTTTTTCTTTGGGAACCACAAACTGATTGCTGTTTTTTTCATCTTTCTTTGCAGTTAAAACATAAGGAAGAAAAGACTGATAAAGAAAATTGTCTTTTCTAGGGCTTAGCCAAACAACTTGGTATAAAAGACAGTTGTCTTGTAACAAATTTTCTTTCCCATAGGTTAAGCTATAGCGGCCAAAAGCATTTTCTGCCTGACAGCGAAAACATTCCAATGAAGAACTGCCAGATTTTTCTCTTTGGCAACGGATCTCTTCAAAAGAGCGAATGCCGCGATCGACTCTTGTCTTTAATGGGATTTGAAATAGAAATCCAATTTGGTCTGCTTGTACTTTTGAGTCTTGCACAGCTTGCATATTAGATGACTCACTCGGGACCTGATTTTCTTGCTCTACTACAGGAACCGGTTTTTCATTAGCTATGGGAACTTTCTGGCCGAAAGCTTGGAGAGATAAGAAAAATAATAGAATGAATCTATTCAAGTTTTAGCTTCCTTTCTATATCGGCCAAAAGCTCATCATAACGAGTCTCGTTTATATTTGTATACCATTTTCCCTCGGGATAGAGAACTGCAACCCCACCCTTTGCACAGTAGCTTAAGCAGCCTGACTTGTTGATTCTCACCTTAAGTCCAAAGCGCTCTTTACACTCATTCTTTAGTTTCTGAATCAAGTCTTCAGGACCATGATCGGAGCAAGAAGCCTTGCCTTCTCTTTGGTTGGTACAGACAAACAAATGAAGTTCGTATCCTAGTTCTTTCATCGAAGACCTCAGTGAAAGGTTTGAATCCAAAAAAACAGCCACTTATCAAAGACTGGAGCAAAAACAAAAGCAAGCATACTAAAGTTAACCCATAGAAAAAAGGGCAGCCAATAGGACTTTCCTTTCTGCTCCCAATATTGATAAAAAACATGCAATAGCTTTATGGCAAAGGGAATCACCAAAAGTAGATAAAAATACCTAGAAGGCACAAACCAGGGAGATGCCAGAGCCAAGGCAACATATAAAAACAAATACATCCCCATGTGATAAAGAGTTCGCTCATCACCAAGAGCAGCTGGTAGAACTGGAATTCCACCTTTTCGATAATCTTCTTTAAAGCGCATGGCCAAAGCCCAAAAATGCGGCATTTGCCATAAAAACAGAATCATAAAAAGATACATAGCCTCAGTGACAAAAACCTTGCCGCTAGCGGCTGAAAAACCAATTACAACTGGCATGGCCCCAGGAATCGCCCCTGGCACAGCACCAAAAATCCATTTGGGCTTCCAGACCAAGGTATAGAGAAGGTTGTACATTACAATGGTGGAAAGCCCTAGCAGCGCTGAGACCTCTTGCACCCACCACAATGCCAAAAGCCCTAGACCACTAAAAAACAATCCATAAAAAATGCCCATTTTCTTTGATATCTTACCAATCACCACAGGACGGTTTTTGGTTCTGGGCATGCGAGCATCTAAAGAGATTTCTTGCACCTGATTGAGAGCAAAACTCCCCATTGAAACCAAGGCCAAGCCAAATAAAAAAGCCAAAAATTTGAGCCAAGAAAAACTCATCTCGATTTCATAACCAAGACCATAACCGGCAAGGCCACTTAAGAGAACAAAGTAGACCAGTCGTATTTTGCAGAGCTCTAGAATTGCTTTCATGCCTTTCCTTTTAGCACAAGCTCAGAGCCCGACAACAATGCCTAAGCTCTGGGATTGATTCTTGTAAAGATATCAAGAAGAGAGAAAACAAGTAAAACGGCAAGAAAAAAGAAACTTGAACCAAAAATCACTCGATTCAAAACGCTATCGTATTTTAAGTGCATAAACCAAGACATTACGATTACAGCTTTGGTGGTTGCCAAGACAAAAGCAATAATCGGATTTAAAATTCCCAAATCAATTTGAGCAAAAGCAACTGTAAGTACGGTTAGCGCAATTAAAGCACCAAACACTTTCCAATGCGTGCCAAGAGACATTAAATGATGTTCGTGATTGTCAGACATTCTCTCTCCTAATCCACCAAATAAAGTAGCGGGAACAAATAAATCCAAACCAAATCGACCAAATGCCAAAAAATACCAACACCCTCAACACCGGTCCAATGCTTTGGCCCATACCAGCCTTTTGAAACCCGAATGAACATCCATGCAATCAGACCCATACCAATGAACACATGAAGTCCGTGCAGGCCTGTTAACAAATAATAAAATGAAAAGTAGAGGGCCAAGTTAGCGGGCTCAGGGTTTTCCATCGAAAAGAAAAAACCAGGCTTTAGGCCCAGGTGAAGTTTGTGTTCGTATTCAAAATACTTCACTACCATAAAAATAATGCCGCAAACAAAAGTGGTAGCCAGAGTCACCAATGACATTTTTCGGTTGTTCACTCGTATATAGTAGATCGCTAAAGCCATGGTCAATGAACTAAAAAGAAGAACTCCAGTGTTCAAGGTTCCGAGTTTGACCTCGGTGTACTTTGAACCTGCAAGAAAAACTTCGGGATAGATAGTCTTAAAAATCAAATAACCCATCACCAAGGCACCGAACATCATCATTTCGGTCACCATAAAGAGCCAAATGCCTTGCTTGCTCCCGTCGTATTCTTGGTCAGCATTGTCCCAATGATGACCATGTTCATGAACTCTAGCGGTACTCATAAGGTCCTCCACTTACCACAGGTTGCTCGTCAAAGTTGTGATGGTGAGGAGGAGAAGAAGCTTTCCATTCAAGAGTTGTTGATCCCCAAGGATTCGCAGGGGCTTTTTCTCCCTTTAACAAACCATGAATGATGCAAGTCAAAGAGACCAAGAAACCTGCACCGATCAACCAGGACCCAACAGTTGAAATCGTATTCAATGCCTCATACTCAGGGAGATAGTTAAAATATCTTCTCGGCATTCCCATCGCTCCCAAAACAAACTGTGGAAAAAATGTGACATTAAAGCCGATAAAGATCAATACAAAGGACATACGAGCTAGGCCTTCACTGTGCATTTTGCCAAACATTTTGGGAAACCAATGATAAATCGCCCCAACCAATGCAAATAAACTACCACCCACCATCACATAGTGAAAGTGTGCGACAACAAAGTAGGTGTCATGAAAGTGAATATCGAGCCCCACGGTTGCCAGCATGATTCCGGTCACACCACCAATCGTAAATACAAATAGAAAGCCAATGGCATAGAGCATAGGAGCTTTGAGTTGCACCGAGCCCTTATACATAGTCGCTACCCAATTGAAGGTTTTAATCGCTGTAGGCACACCCACCAGCATGGTGATAACCGAGAATACAATCCCAGCAACTCCTGATTGCCCAGAGACAAACATATGGTGACCCCAGACAAAGAAACTCACTGCTGCAATCGCAAGACTCGAGTAAGCAATTGCTGTATAACCAAAAATAGTTTTCTTTGAGTAGGTTGTAATCAGCTCAGAGATAATTCCCATGGCAGGAAGAATCATGATGTAAACCGCAGGGTGAGAGTAGAACCAGAAAAAGTGCTGATACAAAACCGGGTCGCCACCTAAACTTGGATCAAAAATCCCGACACCCATGGTTTTTTCTGCAATCAAAAGAAGAAGAGTAATACCCAAAACAGGAGTGGCAAGAATCTGAATGATTGCAGTGGAGTAAAGGCCCCATACAAAAAGCGGCATGCGCTTCATGGTCATGCCAGGTGCTCTTAATTTGTGAACGGTAACGATAAAGTTCAATCCGGTGACCACCGAAGACATTCCCATAATGAATGCCCCTAAAGTTACGTTGATGATCGCAGAATCATTCGAAACACTATAAGGAGTATAAAATGTCCAGCCGCCATCAGCGCCGCCAAAAAACAGAGAGCTAAAAGTCACGATGGCACCAAACATCAAGAGGTACCAACTAAAGAGGTTTAACCTCGGAAAGGCAACATCGGCTGCACCAATGTGCAAAGGTAAAAAGAAGTTGCCAAAGATGGCTGGAATTCCTGGGACAATCACCATAAAGACCATAATGGCCCCATGATAGGTCATGTACTGATTGTAAGTTTGAGAGTTAAAAAGTTGTTGCCCCTCGAACATCAATTCTGCTCTTAACAAAAGAGCAAAAATTCCGCCCACCAAGAAGAACAACAAGATCGAAATCATATACATGATTCCAATTCTCTTGTGATCGAGCGTGGTCAACCAAGACCAGAGCCCTTTTTCATGATTTAAATAGTTTGCACCTGAAGCTGCCATTTTTTACTCCTATTGAACCGACTTTATATATTCAATTAAGTATCTTACTTCATCTTCACTGATTACGCCCTGATACGGAGGCATAACCGGCTGTCTACCCTTCACTATCTTCAACTGAGCATTTAGTATCGACTCGCGAATGTAGTTTTCATCGGCAACTACGCTTGAGCCATCTGTAAATTCTCTTTTCTTACCAACCAATCCTTTAAAGGTGGGTCCGTTCATTGCATTGTTGCCATCGACAGAGTGGCAAGTATTACAACTTCTTGTAATATAGAGTTTTTGCCCTTTTTCTATTGGGGTTAGCTCTTTGAGTTCTTTGCCTTTGAGCCAAGCATCAAACTCATTTTGCGGCAATGCAATCAGCTTTGCCAACATGCCCGAGTGAGACATTCCGCAATACTCGGTACAAAATACTTGATAGGTCCCAGGCTCTTTCACTTCAAACCAGAGGGATGAATACTTGCCTGGTACTGCATCTTGTTTCACCCGAAAACTAGGAATGTAAAAACTGTGAATCACATCTTTTGATGTCATCAATAGTTTTACCGGACGATTGGCGGGAACATAGATTTCTCCCGATGCGGTTCGACCACTATTATATTCAAAATCCCAACCCCATTTGTAGCCTTTTACATAAATTTCATAGGCATTGTCTGGAATATCACGCATTTCATGATAAACCTTCCAGCCCCAAGCAAAGCACACCATAAAGAGTACGAAGGGAATAAAACTCCACAAAAACTCAGCGGTATTGTTATGGGTTATGTACGCGGTTTTATCGTTTTCAGATTTTCTGCGGTACTTAAAAACAAAATACAACATTCCAAAAATAACCAAGGCAGATGCCACGGCACTAATAATCAGTAGAAACAAATAAAGATTGTCATAACTCTCGGCGATTTTCGTCGCTTGAGGCGGCATAAAGGTACTCGCTTCTGCTACAGACCAAAACATGTTAGCTCACTCCTTCTCGTTTTCTTACCCACCAAAATCTTCCTAGGAATAAGAAAAGAACAATTGCAGTAAAAGACATCCCTGCTCTCATAATATGAAAAGCATAAAATGCATATCCTCTTTTTTCAGGATCGTATTGAAAGCAAAATAGCGTGATTTTATCGAGAACGCCACCTACTTTGCCATTCGATGCCTCGACCAAAGACAACCGAACTGTTTTAGGTTGAAATGAAATCCCATAGAGATAGCGAGTGATTTTACCCTCAGGGCTCATTACAGTAGCCGCTGCAGAGTGTGCCCACTCTTTTTGCTCTTCAACCCATTTATATTTAAAACCAACTTGCGCCGCTAATTTTTTGATATTTTCTTCAGTACCGGTTAAGAAATGCCAACCCCTTGCGGCACCTTCACGCCCGTATTCTTTGAGGTAGTTTTGTTTTTTAGCATTGGCCACCACAGGCGTCTCAGATGGATCGATACTGACTTGAATCACTTCAAACTCATCTCCCACAGTCCAGTCCATATCTTTAAAGGCATCAGTTAAGCCATTAATATGAAAATTGCAAAGGCTGGGGCAAGTGTAGTAGACCAAGCTCAATAAAATTGGTTTGTTCTTAGAAAAGTAAAGAGACAATGGTACTTCTTCAGCCTTTTCATTCTTAAAAGTTAAGGAGAGATCGATTTTATCTCCCAATTTTTCATCAATTCCTACATCTTTGAGCTCAGGCCGCACTTCATTATAGGTGCGGTCTTTTTGCAGAAAGCTTTGTGCTTCAGCAAAAAAACTCATTAAAAATAGAAAGACGAAAAACTTTTTCATTGAGCCTCTTGCTGTTGCATCTCGGCCTCTTTGGCTTCTTTGCCAATTTGATCGATTTTCTCAACCCCAGGGCTCATAAATGCGATGTAAACCATAAAAACTAGAACGACTAGCATCGAAAAGGTAAGTGCGACATATCCGCCTTTTTCACTGTGATCAACATGGCCCATTGAAACTCCTTTTGGTACTTTTACAAAGTAATCTTATACATCAAAAATCACAAGAATTCCCGATAGATGAAAAGCTTTGCCGAAAAGGCATTCATGCTTTGTTTAGATTCTTATGGACCATGAATCTCAGACTGATTCATTAAAAAGTCAAAATGAAAACCATTCTCTCTGAGCCATTTTTTTTGCGCTTTGTAATTGGGGCAATATCGCTCTACCAGAGTCCAAAACTCAGAGGAGTGATTCATGTAGACCAAGTGACTCAACTCGTGAACAATCACATAATCGATCACATTTAGTGGCGCGGCAATCAAACGCCAATTAAAGCAAATATGCCCTTTGCTACTGCAACTCCCCCATCTAGACTTCATTGAGCGAAAGCGAATCTTTGCAGGAAGCACTTGCATCTGTTTTGCATAAGAATAGGTGCGATGCAAAATAATCTCTTCAGCTTGCTGTCGATAAAACTTTAAGATTTTTTCTTTGATCTGAGCTTCTTCTAAAGGATTTTTAAAGATGCAGAACAACTCATTCTTTTTTAAACTCAGAGACTCTTTTCTTTCTGCGTCAAAAAAAATCCTCAAACTCAAATACTCCCCTAAAAGAGGAAGCCTAGCTCCATGGCTAAACTCGGCTTTTGGATATCTCTGCTTTAGGCTCTCAAACTCTGCCAGCTGCTTTTCTATCCAGGGCTCAGCCTGTTCTAAAAAAAGCCGAAGATCTCTTTGCCGACAAGTGACCCAAGAGGTGAGCTTGATTTTTTGATTGGGGTAAACTTTGACATTTATGCCACGGTAAAAGGCTTTTCTATCAATCTCAATTTTCCAATCTTTGAACTTGAAGCTTTCCAATATAGTATTCTTAACATGAGTAAAAAGAGCCTGCCCAGTTTTTATGATTTGCAGCCTGAAGATATTTTATCAGCTGTTGAAAAACTAGGTTTTGAAATCACTGGCCGTTGCCTGCAACTGAACTCTTATGAAAACCGTGTTTTTGAGATTGAACTTGAGAGCAAAGAAAAAATTATTGTTAAATTTTATCGACCTCAAAGATGGTCTAAGCAAGCCATTCTCGAAGAATTTGATTTTCTTGAAGACCTTAAAAGAGAGGATTTTCCTGTCACCTGCCCTCATCGCGATGTAAATGGGGAGAGAGTTTTTGAACAATCTCAAATCTATTATGCCTGCTTTCCTAAGATTTTTGGCAGAATGCCAGATGAGCTCTTAGAGCCCGACTTAAAGAAAATAGGGCGTCGATTGGCACAATTGCACAGCATAGGTGAGCAAAAATCAGTGCAACATCGACAAGAATTTTCAGCTGCAAGTATGGGCGATAAAGCAATCGAAATTCTCGAAGATTGGGTTCGGCCAGAGATGAGATCAAGATATTTTGAAGCTGCACACTCTGTGCTAGACGCGCTTGATCAAGTAATGGCAGATACCCGCTTACAAAGAATTCATGGTGACTGTCACCGCGGAAATTTACTCAATGATGGCAAAAACTTCTTTTTTGTCGATTTTGACGACTTCGGAATGGGTCCCGTTGCTCAAGACATATGGATGCTTGCTGCGGGCATGGATGAAGCAGGATTAAATGATCTATTGTCTGGTTATGAAGAGCTGCGGGTTTTTCCGAAAGAACAGTTGGCTTGGCTTGAACTTTTGCGCGGTTTAAGAATCATCCACTACGCCTCTTGGATTGCAAAAAGATGGAGTGATCCCAGTTTTCCACGGCTTTTTCCACAATTTGAAACTTCCAATTATTGGGCCGAAGAAACCGAGGCCCTAGAGCGAATTGCCTGGCAAAATACATAAGGGCCAGCCTCTTAACTGTCCCCCAGAAAAATACATTTAAGTATTTGTTATAACTGAGCTTCTACTGCATCCTTTGCGATTTTAAGAAGCCGAGACTGAAGCTCTTCTGCTACCTCTCGGTCTTTCTCTAGAAGCGGAAAGACCACGTGCCGAACGTAGCATCCTTGATCGCTCAACACCATACGAAGTACTTTAGATGAATTCTCAACATATAGTCCTAGGCGGCCAGGGGGGGCCATCATCATGCATACAATGTGATGAAATTCTTCAACAAGCTCCACATCGGCAAGTTGTGCAGCCATTGAACCAAGCTGAAGCGCCTCAAATTTATCGAGTAAAATTTCTTGAGTCTCAACAAACTCAACACCCGGATCAGAGATGCCATATGGATTGTTTAAAAAATAGTGACTCACTTTTAGCTTTGAGCCCTCTAACAATTCTACAGAATAAACCAGATGGGCTTGCTCCTCTTGCGAGTAGAAGCTGCTTCCCGTTCTTGCGATGATGTTTTCTGCTGCACTCGCACCGATGGCGAATACGCTAAGTAGTGTAAATAATAAAGTTTTCATAAAACCTCCTGTTTGTTTGTGTGAATTTCCCTACGGGATGAGATAATTTGTATTTTATTTTTAATATTTTGAATAATTATTTAAATTTATGGTGCGCTATTAAATAAACTGATCCAGCTGCTCCCTTTTATTTCACTTCGGACGTCCGTCCGAGAGTAGATAAGTATCTAAAATGTTTTGTATACTCTGTCCGAGACTCTTGAGATTTTCATACATTCTCGGACCAGTCTCTTAGGTCATTGAAAGTGCGATTCAATTTTATAAAAAAAGTGAAATAAAAGGGAGCAGCTTAAAACTGAATGCAGTTTAGCGTTTTCAGCTATTGAGAAATGTGATAATTTCTGCCAGCGTCAGGTCCCATACAATAGGGCTTTAGAGAACCCCGCCAGGTCGGAAACGAAGCAACGGTATCTTAAGATCTATGTGCTATGGGCCGCCTGGCGCCTTTTTTTCTTGATGAGGTGACATGGCCTACCAAGTCATAGCCCGAAAGTGGCGATCTCAAAATTTTGATCAAATCATCGGCCAAGAGCACATTGTCCAAACTCTAAAAAATGCTCTCGCCCAAGACCGATTGCCGCATGCACTTTTGTTTACAGGAACAAGAGGGGTAGGAAAAACCTCGGTTGCCCGACTCTTAGCAAAATCCATTCGCTGCCTTCAGCCTATTGATGGGGAGGCTTGCGGAGAGTGCAGCACCTGCCTTGAGACTTCGAGTCTTGATATTATGGAGATTGACGGTGCCTCCAACAATGGCGTCGATGCGATTCGAGAATTGCGCGATAGCGTTGGCTACCTTCCGGCCAAAGGAAAGTACAAAGTCTACATCATTGATGAAGTACACATGCTCTCGGTCAGTGCCTTCAATGCGCTTTTGAAAACTCTTGAAGAACCTCCTCCGCATGTGATTTTTATTTTTGCCACCACTGAAGTTCACAAAATTCCGGCAACGATTTTGTCTCGTTGTCAGAGATTTGATTTTCGACGAATCCCTGCCCGTTTGATTCATGAACACTTGGCCTACATCTGTAAGGCCGAAGAAATTACAGCCGACAATGATAGCCTTTGGGCAATCTCTCGCCAGGCCGACGGATCGATGCGAGATGCACAGAGCTTGCTCGATCAGGCGATTAGCTTTTGTGGACAAGACCTAAAATACAATGAGCTTCAAGCGGTTTTAGGACTCAGCGATCGCGCTCTTTTAATCGATACATTGAAAGCTCTTTGTGAACGCGACACCAGAAAAGCACTCGATGTATTAAAGCGTCTGTTTCAATCTTCTTATGAGGCCAAAAACTTTTGTAAAGATCTTTTAGAAGAACTTCGCCACCTTCTTTTGGTCAAACTTGAAATTGAAAATCTCGAAGAAGTTCTCGACCTTTCACAAGCTGAAATTCAAAGTCTTAAAGATTTGGCCAATGAACTCAATGAAGAAGACATTCACCTCTTGTTTGATATGACTTTAAAAGGCGCTTCTGATCTTCAACGAGCACAAGATCCCAATATAGTTCTTGAAGTTCTTTTACTGAGATTGGTTGCTGCCCCTCGGATTCTGCAGTTTTTTGCTTCTCCATCAGTCGAAACAAGCGCGACAACTGAAAAAAAAACTCTGAAATCTGAAAAGAAAGTCTCTTTGACTGAAAAATGGAGAGACTTTATCGAACAACTGAAAAGCAAAGAGGCTTTGCTTGCCGCCAAGCTTGAAAATTCTTCTCTGTTGAGTTTGCAAGACTCTGAGGTACAAATTGGCTTTTCAGAAAAACAAAAATTTTTACTGGAACAACTTTCAGAGAGCGAAACTGAAACCAAGTTGCAAAACTATCTCGAAGCTTTTTGGGGCTCAAAACTCAAGATTCAATGGCAAAAAAAGGCCGACAAACAGCTGAGTCCGAAAGAGATCAAAGAACTCGAATTAAAAAAAGCAAAAGAAGAGATGATGGCCAAAATTAAGGCCAATCCTCTTTTACAAGCGACAGAAAAAACGTTTAAAACCAAAATAACAGCAATCAAGGAGTTAAAATGAAAGGAATGCCACCAGGCGGTATGCAGCAGATGCTTCGCCAAGCCAACCAGATGCAAAGAAAGATTGAAAAATTGCAAGAAGAGCTCAAAGAGAGAACTTACTCTGCCAGTTCTGGCGGAGAGGCCGTTACTGCAACTGTAAAGGGCGAAAACCACATCGAAAGCTTGCAAATTTCTGATGACTTGGCACAATCTGAAGATAAGGAAATGCTGATCGATTTAATACGCCTTGCCTGCAACGAGGCTTTGCAAAAAGCCAAAAAAGATCACGATGAAGAAATGAACAAGGTGACAGGTGGAATGGGCGGCATGTTTGGTGGATTGTATTAATGGCAAGAATTGCGGCTCTTGAGCAACTCGTACATGAGTTGTCTAAACTTCCAGGAATTGGCGAAAAAACGGCAACTCGTTTGGCCTACTTTGTTTTGAACAACAAACAGAGTTTTGGTCCACAGCTTCGCCGTGCTCTGAAAGAAGTTGAAGACAAGATTCGCAATTGCACTGAATGCAACACTTTTACTGATCAAGAAATTTGCGAAATCTGTGCATCCCCTTTAAGAGATGAAAAAACTCTTTGTATTGTTGAACAAGCTGATGATGTTTTCAAAATTGAAGCTGCCGGAATGTTCAAGGGAAAGTACCATGTACTGGGTGGAGTTCTCTCTCCTATGCAAGGTATACAGCCTGAGGACTTGAGCATTACTCCCCTCTTACAGCGCATTGAAGATAAAGGAGTGACTGAGGTGATACTGGCTCTAGATGCCGACCTTGAAGGAGACACCACCGCTCTTTACATAGCCAAACAATTAGAAGGTAAAAACATCAAACTGACCAGACTGGCGCAAGGAATTCCAATTGGTTCTGATCTTGATTTTATGGATCATCGAACTTTGGGCCGCGCCTTAGAAAACCGGGTGGAACTCTAGAATGTCATTGTTCAATCAAGAAACCAAAGAACTGCACTGCAAAATCGTCTACTACGGCCCCTCACTGGGGGGAAAAACAACCAATTTGCAGTGGATTTATCACGAGACCGCTCCCGATCAAAAAAGCAAACTCACCGCTTTAAACCCCGAGCCTGATCGAACCTACTTTTTTGACTTTCTCCCCTTCTTTATGGGAGAGGTACGCGGCTACAAAACCCGTTTTCATATTTACACCGTGCCTGGGCAAATGATCTACAACGCCTCTCGAAAATTGATCCTGCAAGGAATCGATGGCGTAATCTTTGTTGCCGACTCACAAAAAGAGCGCATGGATGAAAATATTGAAAGTATGAAGAATTTAGAACTCAATCTAAAACAGCAAGGTTATGACATTCGCAAGGTTCCTCTTTTGATTCAATACAATAAGAGAGACCTTGATAATGCCAGCAGTATCGAAGAGCTAAGAACAGCTCTCAACAAATACAATGCCATGGAAACCGAGGCCATCGCCTCTGAGGGCAAGGGAGTGTTTGAGTCTCTCAAAAAAATTACCAAGCACATTCACAGTGTCCTCAAAGGCGGAGAGGTATAATGCTCGATCCATTGGTGCAAGAAATTGAAGAACTAAAAAAACACAGAAAAGCTCTAGTACTTGCCCACTATTATGAAGAGGGAGAGATTCAAGATATTGCCGATGAAATTGGTGACTCTCTTTTTCTTGCCCAAAGAGGAAAAGAAAGCGATGCCAAAGTGATCTTACTTGCTGGAGTTGTTTTTATGGCAGAGAGTGTGAAGATTCTCTCTCCGCAAAAAACAGTTTTGGTTCCCGATCTTGGAGCGGGCTGTAGTTTGGTCAAAGAATCCCCTGCTGATAAATACCGAGCTTGGAAAGAGGCACATCCCAATCATATTTTGGTGAGTTATATAAACTGCAGCGCTGAGGTCAAAGAAATCTCTGATGTGATTTGCACATCAAGCAATGCTTTGCAGGTCATCGATTCTATCCCCAAAGATAAGGGTATTCTTTTTGGACCCGATAAAAATTTAGGCCGCTATCTGCAAAAGCAAACCGGCCGTGAAATGAAAATTTGGCCCGGCTCTTGTGAAGTACATGTATTATTTAATGCCAAGCGCTTACAAGAAGTCATGAATGAACATCCCGACGCTCCCTTTATTGCTCATCCAGAGTGCGATGAAGATGTTTTGGCCCATGCCGATGTGATCGGTTCGACCTCACGCTTGTTAAAAGAAGTGGCTGAGAATCCTGCTAAAAAATTTATCGTTGCAACCGAAGATGGTATTTTTCATCAAATGAAAAAAGCGCGGCCTGATGTAGAACTGATTCAAGCCCCAGTCTTAGATGAGAACTGCGCCTGCAATCAGTGCCCCTACATGAAATTGAATACTTTAGAAAAAATTCGCGATGCTCTTAAAAACCTAGATCCGCAGGTGGATGTCGCTGCGGAGAGAATCGAAAAAGCGCAGATTTCTTTACAAAGAATGCTAAAAATCAGTCAGGGTGAAGCTGTTGAGTGGCATTAAATACCTAAAATAACTTATCTTTTTGCCTCTTTTCTTTTTTTCTCAACTTTCGTCCGGTGGGCACCGAGAGATTAAGTATGAAACGGAAACTGAGAGCTGCGCAGAGAAAAGTAGCAAATGGTATTGAGATTTCGAATTTGCATTCCTTTGGCCACTTTGGACAGATTGCTAAAGAAGCCCATTTGATTGATGTCTCTTCATCTGGTCTTTTGATACAAGTTCATAGAGATGCTTTTTTATCTAAATCTTTAAAAGATTCGATCAACCTGGATGACCTAATTGGTGAACCCCTTATGTTTTCTATTTCTTTAATGGATCTAGAAATCGATGGACTCATCACTCGTACCAAAGCCATAGGCAAGGGCTGGTTTGAGATTGGTGTCGACTACAGCGCAGGAGCTCCTGAGTACTGGCGTGAATGCTTGGTCGATTTGATTCCTTTACCAGGCGAGCTTGACGAAGAAGACGACTTTCTTTACTAATGGCGAATGCCAGAAATCAATGAATTAACCAAATCACCCGAAGAAGTTCGAAACCCCGAATGGGAAAAGCAATTTCTCGATGCATTTATAAACACCAAAATCAAAGTGCTACACGAAGACCCAAAGCCTGGCCCCGACAATTTGCCCTATCTCTTTGTCAGCACCGAAGAAGAGGGCTCTGAGCCTGCCTATCGAGTGGCTGAGTGGCTCTCTCAACGCGGGGTCGGAATGGTAGTAAACCCACATAAAAAGCTGCCCGACTACATTTTCAGTTATGGCATGATTTGGAACTTTCAAGAACGCAAACTCTTTATCGAAGACTTTCACAAGAGCAGTACTAGCAATCTTGAGTTGAGCTCTGGAGATGCAATCACCGTTGGTGAACCCAGCCCCGAATATTTACCCGCTTATGTGCGAAAAATCATGAAAGAGTTTTTCTTTCAAAACCAAGTTTTAAAACCCAAAATTTTAATGTTAAGTGCCGACGAAGGTCAAAGTTGGGATTTGTGTTTTTCACTCGAATCCTTAAAAAATCCTCCCCCTAAAGAACACGAACAACTTGCCGAAGCCATCTCATGGTTCTTGCCCACACACTATAGTCTGGCTCTTGTATCTGAAAAAGGCTTGCCTGAATTTTTGGATTTGTAGATTGTCCGATTGCCGGAATGGCACTCTGAGAGATGCTTTTCGGCATTGCTTGTGCTAGCTTACATGCA